>NZ_CALSBP010000003.1:0-300000 GCF_943373825.1 Aquimarina spinulae
CCACCACAAGCTAGACAATCTTGTTCGTTTCTCGGCCATCCAGAACCCTTAATAACCTGAAGTTGTTTTCTGTTAAGTTTCTGGACTCCTTTAAAATTTAAAATTGTTTGTAACATAATTTTTGGTTTTAAGATTTATACTATGATTTTAAATCATCACCTAAATTTAGGTTTTTCAAATAAGGCTGTGCCTATTATTTATCATAAATTATTTATAAATAGAAGTTTACATAGAAAGATCTATGTGGTGAAAATCATAAAAAAACCGAATCTTATTAGAGATCCGGTTTTAATTGTTAATTAATGTTGTTTAATATTTAGTTTTCTTGATATTTATATACAATTTTGGTTACCTCATCTATTTTGGAGTCATACATCTCTAGGATGAAATTTTTATTTTCATCAAAATACCCTAAACAGTTATCATTACCTCCAGAATTTACAATATAGAGCCCCTTTCTAAGAGGTCTTACCTTAGCAACTTTATCTCCTGATTTATTTAAAAAAGTTACTATAAAACCTTTCTCATCTGCAACTTTAGTGTAACCCACCATATCCGAAGTAGTTTCAAACTTTTGTACTACTACTTCATCATCTTCATAAATAGCAGATTGATTAATTTGATCTTCACCGTCAGGGCTAAACGTTATTTTGCTTTTTTTAGTAATAACTTCCTGTTTTTTAATAACTTTTTCTTCACCATTAGGCCCTTTGATACGAATAGTTTTAGTTACTGTTTCTTGTGAAGAATTTTGTTTGTCTTTTTTTTCGTCTGATTGTGCGTAGTTAACAGTAGTACATATCATAAATACTACTGTGATTAGAGTTTTTAAAGTTTTCATTTATGTATTTATTAGATATAAAATTACAAAAAAACTAAAATATGCTAAAACCTAAAGACTTTAATTGGAAATTTTTGCTGTAATTTATTTATTAAATAATCTTATGAATCTGTACTTGTTTACTATAGATGAATAGCATTATCTTTGCACTCTTAAAAATTGGGAGCGAACCATAGAATATATCCCAACCATTATTAATATACGTACCATGAAAGCAGGAATCGTAGGGTTACCAAATGTTGGAAAATCAACATTGTTTAATTGTTTATCTAATGCAAAAGCACAGAGTGCTAATTTTCCTTTTTGTACCATAGAACCCAATATTGGGGTGGTGAATGTACCAGACCATAGGCTGGAGAAGCTAGAGGAGTTAGTAGTACCCGAACGGGTAATCCCCGCAACGGTCGAAATTGTGGATATTGCAGGTTTAGTAAAAGGAGCGAGTAAAGGAGAAGGATTAGGGAATCAGTTTTTAGGAAATATTAGAGAAACAGATGCTATAATACATGTATTACGTTGTTTTGATAATGATAATATTGTTCATGTAGATGGCTCGGTAGACCCAATTAGAGATAAAGAAACTATCGATATAGAATTGCAGCTTAAAGATCTGGAAAGCGTAGAAAAAAAACTGGATAAAGTAAAAAGGGCAGCCAAAACCGGTAATAAAGAAGCACAAAAGGAAGAAGCAATTTTATTAAAACTTAGAGAAGGGCTAGAAGCAGGAATATCGGTTAGAGCAATCGACATCTCTGAAGATGATCATACCGCATATGTTAGACCATTACAGTTTATAACAGATAAACCAGTACTTTATGTTTGCAATGTTGACGAAGGGGCTGCAGTTGATGGAAATGATTATGTGAAAAAAGTAAAAGAAACTGTAGCATCAGAAAGAGCAGAAGTAATAGTGTTAGCCGTAGGTACCGAAGCTGATATTACCGAGCTAGATGATTATGAAGAGCGCCAATTATTTTTGCAGGATATGGGGTTAGAAGAAGCAGGGGCATCAGTATTAATTCGCGCAGCATATAAATTATTAAACCAGCAAACTTATTTTACTGCTGGCGAGAAAGAAGTAAGAGCATGGACGGTTAATATAGGGGCTACGGCACCACAAGCAGCAGGAGTGATTCATACCGATTTTGAGAAAGGTTTTATACGAGCAGAAGTTATCAAGTATGATGATTTTGTAAAGTATGGTAGCGAATCTAAGGTGAGAGAAGCCGGAAAGCTTGGAGTAGAAGGAAAGACATATGTCGTAAATGACGGAGATGTAATGCATTTCTTATTTAATGTATAAAAATATCTTGTTGATTTATAAAGCCCTTTCTGGTAATGCCAGAAAGGGTTTTTTGTTGGGTATCGTAATTAGAAAGTTTTTAGATTTTTCAAAAATAACAATACTACTATTTTTGAAAAATGCAAAATAGTAAGTTATCCTCGTACGGAATTGCACTGGCAATTGTTGGTATCGTTTTATTCTCTGCAAAAGCAGTATTAGTCAAATTAGCGTATAAATTTGAAATAAGCTCAGAACATCTATTATTGTTTAGAATGTTGTTTTCTTTACCTATATACATTGTATTGGCCTTGTATAAAAAACCAGTAGAGAAAAATAAAATTAGAAGAATAGATTACTTGTGGATTTTATTTTTTGGATTCGTTGGGTATTATTTAGCGAGTTATTTTGATTTCCTTGGATTACAATACATTAAGGCAGGGTTAGAACGAATAATTCTTTTTATTTATCCAACACTGGTTATTATTATTTCACGTATTTTTTTGAAAAATATAATAACGAAGCGACAACTATTAGCTATTTTACTAACATATATTGGTGTGATCGTTACATTTTGGGGAGAGCTTCAAATTGAAACTACGCATGTCATTCTGGGTGGTGCTTTGGTTTTCTTAAGTGCATTAACCTATGCTATTTATCTCGTAGGGAGCGGATGGTTAATTCCTAAGTTTGGTGTAGTAACTTTTACTTCATATGCAATGATAGTTTCATCTCTATGTATAATTATTCAATATTTGGTTTTTGATAGGCAAAATATAATGAACTACCCCTTAGAAGTATATTTTATTTGTATTATTATGGCAGTCTTTTCTACAATTATACCTTCTTATTTGGTATCTGCAGCTATTGCTAAACTGGGAGCTTCTAATTTTTCGATTATAGCAAGTTTAGGGCCTGTATCTACAATTTTATTGGCTTATTTCCTTTTGGGAGAAAACTTGTCAATAATTCAAATAATTGGTGCTACAATAGTGATTCTTGGAGTATATGTAATCTCAAAGAAAAAACAAAATAGGGGAAAATCTATTCGCCTATAAAAAGTTTCAATGTTATTTTTGAGTATTTTTTAATGTTTTTTCATTAATTTAACACTCTAATTAGTAAGTGTTTACTTACGTTGATGGGGATTGCTTTCCAAAGAAAAAATTGGATAAGTAAATTAGATTTGTAATATTTATGAGTAAAGGGGGCTTAAGGATAGTAGTACTGTACTGCTTTGTATTTATTAGTATTGTTGGTTATGGACGAATAAGCGATAATATTGATGACAGCAAAGTAGCATCACTAGAGAAATCCAGTAGAGGGGAAACAAAACCGGTAGAGGTTAAAAAGGCAAACTTTGATGAAGATATATATCAAAGACAGCTTGAAAACAATAAACAAGAAGTATATTTAGAAGAGATAGCCAGAAAAAATACTATTATTAATATACTGTTGGTGAGTCTTGTTCTATTACTAATCATCTTGTTTTTATTGTATAGGAAATATAAAGTGAGAGAAAAAAATAGCGATGCTTTAAAAGAAAAAAATGAGCAGCTTATCGAAGCAAAGGCAGAAGCAGAAAAACTTACCAATACAAAATCTCAATTTATTTCTACAGTGAGTCATGAACTAAGAACTCCTCTTTATGGAGTGGTAGGGATTACCACATTATTGTTAGAAGAAAAAGATATTTCGCCAAAGCACAAAAAATTACTTAGTTCATTAAAATTTTCTGGAGACTACCTTTTGGATTTAATAAATAAAGTGTTGAAAATAAGTAAGATTGAGTCTAATAATGAAAAACTTACAAAGACTCCTACAAACCTACTTCAGCTTTCTCAGAACTTATTATATTCTTTTGAGTACCAGGCAAAAAATAAAAATAACGAGCTTATTTTAGAAATACCTAATGAACTACCAGATGTACTAAATGTAGATTCTCTTAAAATATCGGAAGTTCTAATTAATCTGATCGGAAATTCATCAAAGTTTACTGAAAATGGAAAAATATGGCTTAGAATAAAAATCCTCTCTATCGAGAATGAGATGATTACTATTAGATATGAAGTAGAGGATAATGGTGTAGGAATCCCAGAAGATAAAAAAGAGTTTGTATTCGAGAAGTTTTCCCAGGTAGGTAGAGAGTTTAATAAGTCTGAAGGAACAGGATTAGGTTTATCTATTGTTAAAAATCTTTTAGAGATGATGGATAGCAAAATTTATTTGGACAGTAAAGAAGGGAGAGGAACCAAGTTTCATTTTGATTTACAATTAGAAATTATAGATGAAAAGGAAGAGAAAGAAATAGACTCGAATAGTAATAACATCAATACTGTTTATAGACGAATATTGGTGGCAGAGGATAATAAAATAAATCAAATTGTTACCAAAAACCTTTTAAATATAATAGGGTATGACTGTACTATTGTAGAGAATGGCTTTAATGCTTTGCAAATGGTTAAAAAAGAAGATTTTGATCTTATCCTGATGGATTTAAATATGCCTTATCTTAATGGAACAGAAGCTACCAGACGTATACGAGAATTTAATGAGATCACACCCATTATTGCTCTTACAGCTGCAGAGTTAAGTGAAGTGCAAGAAGAATGTATGGAAATAGGAATGAATGATATTATTAATAAACCATTAAATAAGAATGACCTTAAAAACATTATAGCAAAGCATTTGTTGCCTTAGTTTTTAATGAGAAGGATATATCTTATTAATAAATGAAATGACGTTTTTAACCACAATTTCTGTACTCTCTTTATGTGGTGTATGCCCAATATCAGGAATTAGTAAATCTTCAGAGTAACCCGACGTGTTTTTTACAATAGAATTTACCTGATCCAGTGTTCCATACTCATCTTTTTCTCCCTGAATTATTAGAGAAGGACATTTAATCTTAGGTAAATATTCTTCAATATTCCAGGATTGATAAGCTTCAGAAAGCCATGTCTCTGTCCACATTCTAAAAACAGCTTCAGTTTTATTTCCATGGTATTTATATAGTTTTTCTTTAAGAGAAGTATTTTGATACGCAAGGACTGCCGCTTTAATACCGTTAATGGTTTCTTGCTCTACAAATACATGGGCCCCTTCTGTAATAATACCTGTAATTTTTTCAGGAAACAAAGCTGCAGTTAATAAGGCAATACTACCACCATCACTATGGCCAAATAATACCACATTGCTTACCCCTAAATTCTGTATTATTTTCCCTAGAATATGAGCCTCTTCTTTTAAGTAATCATTATTTCTTTTAGAAGTAATAAAAGGAGCAGATTTACCATATCCCTGGCGATCATACGAAAGAATATTGCACCCTGCTTTTTTTGCTATTTGTTTGGGGAAATCTTTCCATAATTCAATACACCCTAAAGAATCATGTAAAAAAATAACGGTTACCTTTTCTGGAGCTAGTAACTTAGGGCTTTTAGAGAATTGTAATCGCTGTTTATTAATTATTAAATCCAAAATAGTGGTTTTGTTATAAAAAGTGCTAAAAATAAGCTAAAGTCTATGCAAATTGTATATTTTGCATCATCAAAATTGACACACTAGACATTTTTTTAAGTCTAGCTAAAGTAAATAGTTAATCCAATACAATGAAAAAAACATTAGCCAAGATTTCCATTGGTGTATTATTAATTGGTTGTGGAACCAATACTCCTACAAATGATATAGCAACAAATGTACCTATAGCAACAGCCATAGATTTAACTCAGGTAAAAGACGATAAAGTTCCGGTTACTATAAATCCAGGACGCTTTATTCAGGATACCGTAAAATATCGTATTCCCAAAGTGGTGCAGGGTACTTATGCTGTAAGTGATTTTGGGAAATTTGTAGATGATTTTAAAGCTTTTGATTATCAAGGAAATGAAATTAAAACAGAAAAAGAAGACACCAATACATGGTTGATTGCAAATGCCAAGCAGCTTGATAAAATTAGCTACCTGGTCAATGATACTTATGATATAGAAAACACAGATATCGGCACACCTTTCTCCCCTTCTGGGACCAATATAGAGCCAGACAATTATGTGTTAAATCTTCATGGGTTTATAGGATATTTTGATGTGCTGAAAAATAATCAGTATGCATTAGAGGTAAAAGCGCCATCGGAAATGAAGAGAACCTCTGCTTTGCCCAATGCAGGATCAACAATTAGTGAAGATAAAGCAGTTACTACAGATAAATATTTGGCAACACGGTATTTTGAAATTACAGATAACCCAATGATGTATGGAAATCTTGATGTCGAAGAATTTATGGTTGGGGATATCAAAATTGTGCTAAGTATATATTCTCCGAATAAAGTACATACAGCGGCTAAGATAAAAGAAACGGTATTTAAAATGATGAAAGGGCAAAAAGCATATCTTGGAGATATCAATAGTACGCCTCGTTATGATATATATTTGTATTTAGCACCCAGCACAGAAAATGCCCCTGCGGGATTTGGAGCACTAGAGCATCATACGTCTACCGTAGTAGTATTACCAGAACAAATGCCCGATGAAGCGTTGGCATCTGCAATGATTGATGTCGTTTCTCATGAATTTTTCCATATTGTAACTCCACTTAGTGTGCATTCTGAAGATGTACATTACTTCGATTATGACAAACCTACTTTTTCAAAACATTTATGGATGTATGAAGGAGTAACCGAATATTTTGCGACCTTATTTCAGGTTAACCAGGGATTGGTAGAAGAGCAGGAGTTTTATGATAAAATCATGGGTAAAATTCAGAGTGCAAGTGGATTTGATGATACAATGAGTTTTACCGTAATGAGTGAAAATATATTGGATCAACCTTATGCCGCTAACTATGTTAATGTATATGAAAAAGGAGCATTAATAGGCATGTGTATTGATATTCTAATGCGTGAAGAAAGTAATGGGAATCGAGGAATCTTATCTTTGATGAAAGAGTTATCTCTTAAATATGGTAAAAACAAACCTTTTAACGATGATAAAATTATAGAAGAGATTACGGCAATGACTTATCCAGCTATTGGTGAATTTTTGCAAACTCATGTTGTAGGAAAAACTCCTATTAACTATGAAGAATTCTTTAAAAAAGTTGGGTTATCGGTAGAATCAGAAAGAGTAGAAACAAATTATATCCAAAATTCTGGAGTCTTAATTGTAGCTGGAAATCAGGAAAAAGGAACTATCTTTTTTACAGATTTAGTTTCTGATAATAGCTTCTGGGCAGAAAATGGAGCGAAACCAAACGATGATATTGTAGAAGTAAATGGTACTAAATTGACATTGCAGAATGCTAATAATATACTAGGTGCGACTTTTCAATGGCAAGAAGGAGATGATATTGAAGTTAAACTTAATAGAGCAGGAGAAGAAGTTGTTATTAAAACTAAAGTAACTAAATCTTTTACCAAAGGGAAAAAACTTAAAGTAATTGATAATTCTACAAAAGAGCAATCAGAGCTTAGAAAAGCTTGGTTAAAAGGATAGATATTTATAAAAAAAAAACTAAAAAAGGCCCTTGTACAGGGCCTTTTTTAATTTTAAATAACTTCTTCATCTTTGTAAGGAATCGTATTTAAAACATATTGTATAGCTTTAATTCGCGCTTCGGTTTTACGATCGGCCTCGATGATAACCCAGGGAGAAAGCTCGGTATTCGTTTTTTTAAACATTTTAACCTTATACTTAGTATATTCTTCCCAGAGTTCTTGAGCCTTTTCATCTACAGGGGTCATTTTCCATTTTTTTAAAGGACTTGATTTGATATCTTTAAAACGAGCAGCTTGTTCTTCTTTGGTGATAGAAAAATAAAACTTAATGAGATACGTGTCAGATTCTAATATCATTCTTTCAAAATCGTTTACCTGCCCCATAAATGTTGTATACTGATTTTCGGTGCAAAACCCATTAACAGGTTCTACAACTGCCCGATTATACCAGCTACGATCAAAAAGAACCATTTCTCCTGGTGTAGGCAATTGATTTACATAACGCTGAAAATACCATTGTCCTTCTTCTTCACTAGTAGGTTTTGGCAATGCTACAATTCGAAAATGTCTGGGATTTATATGAGAAGTAATTCGGCGTATTGCCCCGCCTTTTCCTGCAGCATCACGGCCTTCAAAAATAATTACTATTTTCTTCTCATTTTTTATGCTCCAGTTTTGTAATTTGATAAGTTCGGCCTGAAGTTCTTTTAATTGTATTTCATATTTAACCATTCTCAACACCTTTTCAACATCAGTCTTTTTATCCATAAACAGATATTTTAAACCAATAGGAGAGTTTAGGATTTCCAGATCTTCTTTAGAAAGGTTAATATGTTTTGTTTTTTGAGTTGTCTTCATTCATCAAATATCTATTTGTTCAATATATCTATAGTACCTTAGAATCACATTAGGATCAGGAAGTAATGTGGTTTTTGCTTTTGATTTACCTGTATAGTCAAATCTCGATAATACATACCTCATGCTTTCTAAACGAGCAGTTTTCTTACTGTTGGTTTTTACAATAACCCAGGGGCTAAATGTTGTATGGGTTTTTGAGAACATTTGCTCCTTGTATTTAGTGTATTTAGTCCATAATTGCTGTCCTTTCATATCTACAGGGCTAAATTTCCATACTTTTAAAGGATTTTGTAGTCTTGCATCAAAGCGTTTTTTCTGCTCTTCTTTAGATATCGAGAACCAAAACTTGATTACTATAATCCCATCTTCATATAGCATATGTTCAAATTCGGGAACTTGTACCATAAAATTTTTATATTGTTTATTGGTGCAAAACCCCATAACAGGTTCTACAACAGCACGGTTATACCAGCTACGATCAAAAAAAACAATCTCTCCCGGGTTAGGTAATTCTTTAATATATCTTCTAAAATACCACTGTCCTTTTTCGACTTCGGTAGGTTTTGATAACGCAACAATACGCATAGAACGAGGATTAAGATGCTCTGTAAATCGTTTTATAGACCCTCCTTTACCGGCAGCATCTCTTCCTTCAAAAATTACTGCAACACGTAGCTTCTTTTTTGCTATCCATTGCTGAAGATTTACCAGTTCTCCTTGTAGAGAGCGAAGCTCCTCCTCATATCGAAGTTTCTGTAATATTTTTTTGATGTTGATGTTTTTTTGATCTGCAAGATGGATCAAATGTTTCCGTTTTTTGACTTGATTTAACTCTTCAAGTGTAAACATAAAGTTTATAATTTATTATTCTGTAAGTAGTGATTAAAGGTAAAAATAAAATGAATTTTATCGAACTATAGTAACAATTCTTTAGCATAAAAAACTTGAAGAGTATGGTTTATATTGTTTTTCTGGTTACACTTTCCAGAAAAACCTTTCTTTGGCTTTTGATTTTGCTCCTGTTTTTTTATAAAAGTTGATGGCATCGGTATTAAAATCTGGAGTTTGCCACTGAATAACAGTACAGTTTTCTGATATAGCAAATTCTTTTATCAAAGCCATTATTTTTGTACCAATTCCTTTTCCTCGCGTTTCTTCTTTAAGATATAAACAATCGAGATAGATATAAAAATTAGCATCCCAGGTCGAGAACTGTTTCATAAAAGTTGCATATCCCAAAAGCTCGTTATTTTGTTCTACAACAACGCACTTTAGGACAGTCTCTGACTCGAAAAGATATTGTAAAAGTAACGTTGCTTTCTTATTAGAATCAAACGTTGCTTTTTCATATATAGCATGAGCTTTACACAGTAAAACAATTTGTTTGATATCTTCTTCTTTTGCAAATCTAATGATCATAATTTTGTTTTTAACATGCACATCGAATTAAGGAACCCTCAGAGGGTTTGGTTCCCTGTGTGGCATATCCATCAAATTTCCACCATTCAATACCACCTATTAATTCTTTTACTTTAAAACCAAGCCTGGCCATATATAATGCTCCTTTGGTCGAAGCATTACAACCTATACCATCACAATAACAAATATAAGTTTTTGTTTTATCAAGATGAGTCGTGTTTTCTACTGTCATTTCCTGATGAGGTAGGTTAATAGCAGTTGGGATATGTTCTTTTTTATACCCAAAAGATTGTCTGGTATCGACCACTATGATGTTTTCTTCTTTTTCGAGGGCATCAAATAAATCAGAAGGATCCATTTCATAAGCTAATTTGTTTTCGTAAAATTTAATTTGATTTTCCATTATGCTGTGTTTTTATTTTGTCAAATGTACCATCAATTCATAGTCTATTCCTACTGGATTAGATGAATGATTCGATACTGTAATTGAAATATTTTCACATTCGGTACCATAGTATTATTGTAGCTTTGTAGGTATGGATATTAAGTATTTCAGACTCATAAAAACTATTACAGAAGAGGGTAATATTGCTAACTCATCAGAGCGATTGTTTTTAACGCAATCGGCATTAAGTCATCAATTAAAAGAATTAGAAGGGAGATTAGGTTTTAAAGTATTTCATAGAACAAGAAATAAATGGAAATTAACAGAAGAAGGCCGAGAATTGTATAGAGTGGCTAATGAAGTACTCGAAACTATTGAACAAGGATTTAATAGTATCCAACAAATAAAAACGGGATCTAAAGGAAATATTAAAGTAAGTACAGAGTGTTATTCTTTTTATCAGGGATTACCGGGATTCATTCAAAAAATGGGAATGCTATATCCCCAGATTGATGTAGATCTTATTCTTGAAGCCACACATCAACCGATTTCAAAACTATTATCAAACGAAATTGATATTGCTTTAGTAACTTCTATACCTGCAAATGATCGATTATCAAGTATTACATTGTTTGAGGATGAAACGTATGCTATTATGCACAAAGAACATAAGTATGGCAAAGCCGAATATTTAAGTGCTAGTGACTTTGCAAATATTCATTTGATCATTCATTCTTTCCCTTTAGAAACAGTATCTGTTTATGAGCAATTCTTAAAACCCAATAGCATAACCCCCATAAAAATTTCTGCTATCCCGCTTACCGAAGTTTCTTTAGAAATGGTGAATGCCAATATGGGAATCATATGCATGCCAAAATGGGCATTAAAATCACTCAAAATGCCTAGAGATTTAATATTTAAAAGCATTGGGAAGTATGGGGTAAAAAGAACCCATTATTTGGCCGTTAGAAAAGAAGATGTACATAAAAAATATATTAATGATTTTATTTCGAGCTTTAAAGAGGAGTTTCTTGGGATGTGATTTCTGTTTTTTATTTAAAAACGGTCTAATTAAATGCTTCAAATGGCTGCATACCAAATAATCAACAAAATTCACTGTCGATTTGTTAATTACTTTGTAGAAAGGCTATTTTAATTTTGTAAGTGAAACCTTATATTAGCAGGCATTCTACCCTATATTTATGAGCAAAGAAACCAAATACACCGAAGATAATATACGATCCCTCGACTGGAAAGAACATATACGTATGCGACCCGGAATGTATATCGGGAAACTAGGTGATGGTTCTTCTGCAGATGATGGTATCTATATTTTAGTAAAAGAGGTACTCGACAATTCGATTGATGAGTATGTAATGGGAGCGGGCAAGACGATTGAAATCTCTATTCAAGGAGAAAAAGTAGTTGTTCGAGATTATGGACGTGGGATTCCGCTAGGTAAAGTGGTAGATGTCGTTTCTAAAATGAATACCGGAGGTAAATATGATTCCCGGGCATTTAAAAAATCAGTAGGACTTAATGGAGTGGGTACCAAAGCGGTTAATGCGTTATCTGCATTTTTTAAAGTAGAGTCTACTCGAGATGGTAAATCAGCTTCGGCAGAATTCGAAAAAGGAAATCTTACGAATCAGGAAACATTAGAAGAAACTTCTCGTAGAAGAGGAACTAAAGTATCTTTTGTGCCAGATGGTACTATATTTAAACATTATAAGTACCGCGCAGAGTATGTAGCCAAAATGCTAAAAAACTATGTGTATCTTAATCCAGGTTTGACCATTATCTTTAATGGTGAGAAATATTTTTCAGAAAATGGATTAAAAGATTTACTTTCTGATACTATAAATCAAGAGGATCGATTGTATGATATTATTCATCTTCAAGGTGATGATATCGAAATAGCGATTACTCATAGTAAAACACAATATAGTGAGGAGTACCATTCTTTTGTAAATGGGCAGCATACTACACAAGGAGGAACACATCAGGCTGCATTTCGAGAAGCAGTAGTAAAGACCATTAGAGAATATTATGGTAAAAACTATGAGGCCAGTGATATTCGTAAATCAATTGTATCTGCGATAAGCATAAAAGTGATGGAACCTGTTTTTGAAAGTCAGACCAAGACCAAATTGGGATCTACAGAAATGGGAGGAGACTTACCAACAGTTCGAACCTATATTAATGATTTTGTAAAAACTAAATTAGACAACTTTCTTCATAAGAACCCTAATACAGCAGAAAGTCTACAACGTAAAATATTACAGGCAGAACGCGAGCGTAAAGATTTATCCGGAATTCGGAAACTAGCAAAAGAAAGGGCAAAAAAAGCCAGTCTACATAATAAGAAATTAAGAGATTGTCGTGTTCACCTTACTGATAGTAAGAAAGATCGTAATCTCGAAAGTACTCTGTTTATTACCGAGGGAGATTCTGCAAGTGGATCAATAACCAAATCCAGAGATGTAAATACTCAAGCTGTTTTTAGCTTACGCGGAAAACCGTTGAATAGCTATAACATGAGTAAAAAGATTGTGTACGAAAATGAAGAATTCAATCTATTACAAGCAGCATTAAATATAGAAGAATCATTAGAAGATTTAAGATATAACAATATTGTAATTGCAACAGATGCCGATGTAGACGGAATGCACATACGATTGTTGTTAATCACCTTTTTCTTACAATTCTTTCCCGAAGTAATAAAAGAAGGACATTTATATATATTACAAACTCCATTATTTAGAGTTCGGAACAAAAAAGAAACAATCTATTGTTATTCTGAGCAGGAAAGAAGAGATGCTATTGCAAAATTATCAGGTAAACCAGAAATCACACGATTTAAGGGATTAGGTGAGATTTCTCCAGATGAATTTGTGCACTTTATAGGGGATGATATACGTTTAGATCCTGTAATGCTGGATAAAGAAAAATCGATTGAAGAATTATTGTCTTTTTATATGGGAAAAAACACACCGCAACGACAAGAATTTATCATAGATAATCTAAAAGTAGAACTGGATACAATAGATGAAGAATTATAATTATTAGAAGCCCCAGAAATTATATATGGATTTGGAAAACGAAAACGAAGAACTACATCACGATTCTACCCCCGAAGATCATCAACCACAAGAGGTGATCACTAAGGTTACAGGAATGTATAAAGACTGGTTTTTGGATTATGCATCTTATGTAATCTTAGAACGAGCAGTACCGGCAATTGAAGATGGTTTAAAACCAGTACAACGTCGTATTCTTCATTCTATGAAGGATCTCGATGATGGTCGATATAATAAAGTGGCCAATATTGTTGGGCATACGATGCAGTATCACCCTCATGGTGATGCCAGTATTGCTGATGCGATGGTTCAAGTTGGGCAAAAAGAATTGCTGATTGATATGCAAGGTAACTGGGGTAATATCCTTACCGGTGATAGAGCAGCCGCATCTAGATACATAGAAGCCCGTCTGTCTAAGTTTGCATTAGATGTAGTTTACAATCCCAAAGTTACCGACTGGCAATTATCCTATGATGGTAGAAAGAAAGAACCTATTAATCTCCCAGTAAAATTTCCTTTATTACTGGCACAAGGAGCAGAAGGAATAGCGGTTGGATTAAGTACTAAGATTTTACCACACAATTTTATCGAATTGATCGATGCATCCATTAAACATTTACAAGGTAAACGATTTACTATTTTTCCAGACTTTCCTACATCTGGAATAGCAGATTTTACAAATTATAATGACGGTAATCGTGGCGGTAAAGTTAGGGTGCGTGCCGAGATATCTCAATATGAGAAGAACACTTTAGTTATAAATGAGATACCATTTTCTACTACAACCACATCTTTAATAGATTCTATTCTTAAAGCTAATGAAAAAGGAAAGATAAAGATTAAGAAAATAGAGGATAATACCGCAGCAAAAGTAGAAATATTAATACATCTTCCTTCTGGTATCTCCCCTGATAAAACGATCGATGCACTTTATGCATTTACGAATTGCGAAGTGTCTATATCACCATTAGGGTGTGTTATAGAAGACAATAAGCCAAACTTTATTGGTGTTTCAGAAATGTTACGCCGTTCTACCGATAATACAGTAGAATTATTAAAGAAAGAGCTCGAGATTCAGTTAGAAGAATTACAGGAACAATGGCATTTTGCATCATTAGAAAGAATATTTATCGAAAACCGGATCTACCGGGATATAGAAGAAGTAGAAACATGGCCGGGGGTGATTGAAGCTATTGATAAAGGATTACAACCTCATATCAAACATCTAAAACGAGCGATTACCGAGGAAGATATTGTACGTCTAACAGAAATTCGAATTAAACGTATTTCTAAATTTGATATAGATAAAGCACAGCAAAAAATAGATGCCCTTGAAGAAGATATAGCTCAGGTAAAACATAATCTTGAGCACCTTATAGAGTTTGCAATAGATTATTTTAAAAGGCTAAAAACTACATATGGTAAAGGAAAAGAGCGTAAGACCGAAATCAAGATTTTTGATGATATTGAAGCAACCAAAGTAGTAATTAGAAATACAAAATTATATGTAAATCGAGAAGAAGGATTTATAGGGACTTCACTTCGTAGAGATGAATATGTAGCAGATTGTTCTGATATTGATGATATTATATGTTTTACAGGAGAAGGAAAGTTAATGATCACCAAAGTTGGATCAAAGACTTTTATAGGTAAAAATATAATTCATGTTGCTGTCTTTAAGAAAAAAGATAAACGTACCATCTATAATTTGATTTATCAGGACGGTAGAGGAGGAGCTTCATATGTTAAGCGTTTTGCCGTTACCGGGGTCACCAGGGATAAAGAATATGATCTTGCACAAGGGAAAAAAGGATCAAAAGTCACGTATTTCTCTGCTAACCCAAATGGTGAGGCCGAAGTAATTACTATTTTCTTGCGACAAGCAGGAAGTATTAAAAAATTAAAATTTGACCTTGACTTTGCCGATTTGTTAATCAAAGGTAGAGGGGTAAAAGGAAATATTGTCACTAAATATAATATTAAACGTGTTGAATTGAAAGAACAAGGAGTATCTACCCTAAAACCACGAAGAATTTGGTTTGATGATTCGGTACAACGCCTTAATGTAGATGGAAGAGGAGAATTATTAGGTGAATTTAGAGGAGAGGATCGTCTTTTGGTTATTACCCAAAAAGGTAATGCAAAAACAATAATTCCCGAAATGACATTGCATTTTAGTTCGGATATGATTGTTTTAGAAAAATGGAAACCCAAAAAACCAATATCTGCAATATATTGGGATGGGGAGAAAGAAAAATATTATGTAAAACGGTTTTTAATAGAACACCCAGAGCGCGAAGAGGCTTTTATTACAGAACATCAAAAATCTTTCTTAGAAGTTGTTTCTACAGATTATAGACCGATAGCAGAAATAATATTTACGAAGCTTAGAGGCAAAGATCAACGACCGAACGATGAAATAAACCTCGAAGAGTTTATATCGATCAAAGGATCAAAAGCTTTGGGAAATCAATTAACTACACATAAAGTAAAACAGATCAATCTACTGGATCCATTACCATATGAAGAACAAGAGTCTCTTCCTGCCGAAGAAATTGAAGTGATAGAAGAAGAGAATGTATCTCCTGAAGCAACCGACAATCAAACTTCAACAAAATCTTTAGATAATGACACTGATACCGGTGAAGAAGGGGAACAAGCTAGTCTTTTTTAGATATTGATTAAAAAGTATTAATATGTAGTGGTACATATTAATAAACTTAATAGAGAAACTAACTTCTTCAGAAATGAAAAAGTAAAAAACATTCTAATTTGTTAATCTGTAAAACTCAAGAAATAGATATTGAGACTGTCGTATCGATAGAAGCCGATACTGAAAACTCACAGTTCATATTGCCTAACTCCAGAGAAGAACATTTACACCTGATAACGGATAGCGATATAGAACATTTGATATTGAAATCTGAAAATAATATAACAATTGGTTTTGTAATATTGGCAGGATTACAAAATAACAACAGGAGTATTGAATTTCGAAGAATCGTTATAAACTCAAAAGGAAGAGGTTATGGTAGAATGGCAATCAAAGAACTAAAACAGTACTGTTTTAAAAAATTAGACTGTCATCGCTTGTGGTTAGATGTATTCGAAACGAATGAAAGAGCCAGATATTTATATCAATCAGAAGGGTTTAAAGAGGAAGGAATATTAAGAGATAGTATATGGGTTAATGGTGAATTTAAAAACTTAATAATCATGTCGATGCTTGAAAACGAATACATAAACACTACTACCAACAAAATATAGAACTATTTATTTATCTTAAGATTTCTTTACAAACTTTGTAAGAATCACAATATGTTGCCCATTAGCTCGACCTTCTATATGTTCGGCATTATCATGCACTAATGAAATATTTCGAACATGAGTACCTCGTTTGGCAGTAAAATTAGCACCTTTTACATCCAGATCTTTAATCAAGACAACAGAATCTCCAGCTTGTAATAGTGCACCATTGGCATCTAAATGTTTAATAGCATCCTCTTTATCATCACCATCTCCAGTGGCATTTGCCCATGCTGTCATATCTTCATCCAGATATAGCATATCTAATAAATCTTGCGGCCAACCTTCAGATTTTAATCTATGTAACATTCTCCATGCCATTACTTGTACCGCAGGAACTTCACTCCACATACTATCATTAAGACAACGCCAGTGATTTGCATCTACTTTTTCAGGGTCTTCTATTTGTTCTAAACACACTTGAGAAATAAGAATATGCGAATCCAGACCTGTCCCCGGAGACTTAGGAACTTCATAGACTTTTAAATTTTCAGTTTCTCCTGATAATTCACATACAGATCCGCTACGCTTGTGTAATTCTCTTTCTAGACTCATTATAATGATACGTTTATTATATGGATTGTTTAATACTGCAAAAGTGCATTAAAATTTGTAATTATGAAATAGCAGATAACCTATTTGTTGTTGATGACAAATATTAGTAAGAGCCCATTAGAATTAGAAAATCTAAAGGGCTTTTATTAATTGAAATTTTAGTACCAGTATATTGATTAGTCTGGTAAACGGTCACGGTCAGATTTTTTACGATTAAAACGATATGTAAGAGTCGCACTAACTCTTCTGCCACTTCTGGTAGTAGAGGAAACCAAATTATAGTTTTGCCCTGTAACTGTGGATTTATTAATTCTAGAATCAAAAATGTTATTCGCATTAAGCGTTAGAGAAACTTTGTCTTTAAATAGGTCTTTACTAATCCCAAAGTTTGCCCAATATTGTGATTTGATAAGTCTTTGCCCACTATTACTTTTTCCCTGATAGGTAAAATTTGTTTGTATAGAAAACCCTTTTGAAAACTTCATTCTAGAATTTACTCTTGTAGACCATTTTGTATCTTCTGTATCATAATTGATATTTTCATAAGTTCCTTCTTGTGTAAAAGTATAATAATTAAACTCACCAGATAAACGCCACCATTTAAACGGGTTATATGTTGTTGCTAACTCAAATCCAAGACGTTCTTCATGAGATAAATTTACGGGTGTTGTTATAAAACCTCCTTCGGCAGTAGGAGAGGTAATAAACTGAAAGAAATCTGTATGATATTGATAGTAAACTGATGGATTGAGCGTTATTTTTGCCCACCTTTTTAATAATGCAAGTTCAAGAATATTGGCATATGCAGGGTTTAAATCAGGATTTCCTGCAAAGAGATCTCTAGGATCCGAAAGCCCTCCAAAAGGATTTAATTGCCAGAACCTAGGCCTGTTAATTCTTCTGCTATAACTTAATTGAAGATTAGTTCTTTCTGTAAAATTATAAGTAAAATGAGTGGTAGGAAATATGTCTGTGTATTTTTTCTTATTACTAAAAAGAGCTTCGCGATCACTAATACCGATATTAGAATGTTCTAGTCTAACCCCGAGAAGATAATTAAATTTTTTTCTATTGTTACCATATTGCATATATGCTCCATAAATACGCTCGTCATAATCCAGGCGATTATCAAAACCTTCTAATATTTGATCGTCTGCCCATGCGGTATAATCACTGGTAATTCTCCTGATTTCTGCTCTAACACCTGTTTCTAATCTGGATTTTTCGGTCAAAGGAGATATGAAGTCAGATAGTATAAGAAGATCTTTACTACTTTCTACATCCCGGGTTCTGATTCTTGTTAGACCTCCTTCGGTTGGTAGAATACGTTGTTGTGTGATCATTTCATTTTCATCATCATTCCAAAAATCGTACTGAACATTAGCTGTAAATTTTTGCCCCTTTTTATCAAATGTTTTTACATAATTGATTTCTAACTGATTAAAATTTTGAGGTTCTTTATAATCCTCTTTTCGTGATATAACACTATCTGTTTCTTTATTGGTATTTAGATAAGTATAAGTGAAATCAGTTTCATCAGTATTCTTTAATTTGTTATGATAAAAGCTTGCAGTAAGTGTGTTTTTATCATTAACGTAATAATCCCCGCCAAAATAAATATTATAATGATCATCATTTCTTTTGGTGTCTGCATTAAGGTTTACACTATTGGTTATAGCGTTTATTTGGGTAGTTTGTGTTTGTTTTTCTTTTCCAAAAAAATTAGCATATCTGTACCCTAGGTTAGCGAATACATTAATTTTTTCTGTTTTATAATTTAGGTTAATATTTGCATTGTGATTTGCAGGAATTCCTGAAGTAAGTTGTAAAGAACCTCCAAAACCAGAACGTTTATTTTTTTTAAGAATAATGTTTATAATACCTGCAGCGCCTTCAGATTCGTATCTGGCTGAAGGGTTGGTGATAACCTCTACTTTTTCGATGTTTTCTGCCGGAATCTGCTCAAGCCCATTGTTTGCAGTAAGTACAGAAGGTTTTCCATTAATTAGTATTCTAACACTAGGATTTCCTCTAAGACTAACTGCTCCTGCTGCGTCTACACTTACCGAAGGCACATTGTCTAATACATCACTTATTGTTCCTCCTTTATGAATAAGATCTTTTCCTACATTAAATACTTTTTTATCTAATTTATATTCTACAGTAGTTTTTTCTGATACTATTGTTACTTCAGCTAACTGCTCATTATCTTCCTCGAGTATTATAGTATCAAGAGTCATATCAGCGGCGACAGTTATATCATTTACTATGTATGCTTTAAAAGAGATATATTCTATTTTAATAGTGTATTTACCAGGAGGGACTTCTATAGCAAAATTTCCTTCTGCGTTGGTGATTCCACCCGTAATAGTTTTTTGATTTACCGAGTTTATTATTGCTATTGTTGCAAACTCTAACGGTTGTTTGTATACTTTTTCTATTACTTTACCACTAAGAGTTAATTGTTTTGACATTTGCGCTTGTAATGACATAAAACCACTTAACAAGCATATAAATGCTATTTTCTTCATTCTGATTCGTTTTTTGATTCTTGCCAAAAGTGCTTGTTTTGTTGATACTGATTTTGAGTTATCGACAAATACTATCAAAAAATCGTCGGATGATAAAGAATAATGCATATGCTTTTTTCATGGGTTTTTTTACTGTATTTGGGTGTTTTTTTTAAGGATTGGTCTACTTCAGTATTTTAGACTCATAACAAGACATATTTTTGTTTAAATATATTTTCTGAATAAGGAATTAAATGAATTTTTTGAACCCTTATAATTATATAGAATAATCAAAATAAATAGTAACGATATGTTTGATAAGCGATTAATTGTTTTAAGTTTTTTGTTTTTAATTTGGAATAATACTTATGCTCAAGATTCCTTTAAGCAACCCAAAAACCTTGCTAAAGCGATGATAGAAAAATTGATGGATTTACCAAATACCCCTCCAGGGATGTCAATTGCAATACGTCATAAAGAAAAAATTAT
Organism: Aquimarina spinulae; assembly: GCF_943373825.1. NCBI lineage: Bacteria > Pseudomonadati > Bacteroidota > Flavobacteriia > Flavobacteriales > Flavobacteriaceae > Aquimarina > Aquimarina spinulae. The sequence continues at coordinate 20,217 of NZ_CALSBP010000003.1, forward strand.
TTTTGCTGAAGGATTTGGGTATGCGAATCTGAAAACAAAAAAGCAAGTAACGCCAAATACTCAATTTAGAGCAGCATCAGTATCTAAAGTTATAGCAGCAACTGCGCTAGCCAAATTAATTCAAGAAAATAAATTAGATCTAGATGAACCCGTACATTCCTATGTACCTATGTTTCCTAAGAAAAAACATTCGTTTAGCACAAGACAACTTGCCGGACATATTGCTGGTATTCCCCATTATTCATATAAAGATAAAATTGAACAACGTTTTTATAAATCTGTAGAAGAAGCATTAGGAGTATTTGCACATATAGAACTTTTACATGAACCAGGTTCTAAATATCAATACAGTACACATGGATACACTTTATTATCTAAGGTAATTGAAGGAGCATCAAATCAAAGCTTTCTTGATTATCTAAATGATAAAGTATTGAAACCTTTATCTATGCAAGCAACTCAGCCCGATTTTCGATCTAATCCATCTATCGAAATGACAGAGCTATATGATTTTTATAAAGAAGGAATAAATAAAGGACTTCCAGTAAAGATCAGTAATCCAGAAAATCCTAGTTACAAGTGGGCAGGAGGAGGAATGGTTTCTACTCCAACTGATTTAACCAAAATGGGCGATTCTTATATAAATGGATTTATAAAGACAAGTGTTGTTAAAACAATGTTTGAAAGCCAAAAACTAAGTTCAGGGAAAAAAACAGGAGTGGGGATAGGATGGCGTGAAAATTGGGATATAGATGGACGACGAATTCATGAACATGCAGGCGCGATGGGAGGAACCCGAAGTGTAATTAGTATTTTTCCAGATGAAGAACTAACCATTTCTATCATGGCAAATGCTCAAAGAATATGGGCAATTGAAGAAACTGCGCATATGATTGCTTTACTTTTTCTAACTCCAGCCACTCCAATTACTCAACCTAAAGGAAAAGCAGAAGTTATTCTTAAAGTCAAAAATAAAGGAAAAGAAATTGATAAAAAAGGCACTCTCATTCTTGATGGTGAAAATGACAGACTAATTATTGAACCAAATACAGAGGATATGAAAATATACCCTCTTATTTATTTACAAAGAAAAAATAGATATGCACTTATACACCCTCACGGAATTTTATATACAGTAATTGATTTTAATAACAATACTATTTATGGAAAAACTATGTATTATAGGAGTCCAGGACTAGTAAAACCATCACAGAGTTTACCATTATTTAGATTTTCTGGGGTGTTTACAAACGAAAACTAATCTTTTTGATTATAACAAAAACTATAGTATGATCTCATAAACGAGATATCACATTTTGGTAGAACACTATGTATAATTATTAATGAACAAAAAGATGGAAACAAAAATGGCCTTTTTACTTAGTGTAGTTCTAATTCTTACTTCTTTTGAAAATCAAATAGAAGACTACATTTGCAAACCTTGCGGACTATCCTGTGATGAATTAACTTTTTCTAAACCCGGAACTTGTTCACATTGCAAAATGAAACTCATAAAGAAAATTGATTTGGAAAAAAAATTGATTTTAAACGAAATTAACATTCAAAATGGTTCTGGAGAATTTCTTATTGATGGCGGAAACGGAAATAAAAACAAAAGCATAAAAGTGTTTTATCATAAGCCAAAAAACTACCAATCAGAATCAAAAATTTTAATCGTTGTTCCCGGGGCAGGAAGAAATGGAGATAGTTATAGAGATGCCTGGATTTCTGCTTCAGAAAAATATGGCGTACTTATTCTTTCACCAATGTATTCTGAAAAAGAATATGGATTCGGAGCCTATCATATGTGTGGATTGATGTATGATTTGAATTTGAAAAACAATATAGAATATGTGAAAAACTCTAATATTGTAAAGCTAAAAGAGGATAGCTTTACTTTTAAAGTGAATTCTAATCCCGAAAAATGGATTTTTCAGGACTTTGACAGGTTATTTGACCTTGTTGTTGATACTCTACATGCTACCCAAACACAATATGATCTTTTTGGGCATTCTGCAGGTGGTCAAATTTTACATCGTATGGCAATCTTCCAGCAAAATTCTAAAGCCAACAGGATTTTAGCATCTAATTCCGGTTTTTATACTTTGCCAGATTTTGAATCAGAACTTCCTTTTGGAATAAAAAACACAAAACTTACAGAGCAAGATTTGAAGTCTTCGTTTAGAAAAAAATTAATTTTATTTATAGGAGAATTAGATAATGAAAATGAAATAGGTGGTACTTTGTTGAGATCAATATCTGCTGATAAACAAGGAGTACATAGATTAGAAAGAGGGAAATTCTTTTTTAACGAGGCAAAAGCAAAAGCGAAGAAGATGAATCTCATTTTTAATTGGGAGCTAAAAATAATACCAAATATTGGCCATAACCATCGAAAAATGGGAGTATCTGCCGCCGAGTTTCTTTATAAAAAGTAGTTGGCCTATAGTAAAATACCTCTCCAAAAAAGCAGTAATTTAGAGTGAAATTATTGATTGATTTTTTTTAGAGAATAAATCGTATATAACAGCATATTTGGATTATGAATTTTAAAAAATTAAAAGAACATTTTACACAGTCAAGATTATCTTTTCATATTATATTTTGGTTGGTTGTGTTATTGTTTTTTATGGTTAGAGATGATTTTGAAGAAAATCATACAATGGTCGCTTCTTTGGTGTATAAGATTTGTATTATGATTCCTCAAATATTAGCTTCCTATTCTTTAACATACGTTTTGGTTCCCAAATTTATTTACACAAAAAAGTATGTGAGTTTTGCCATTTTAATTAGCCTTAGTGCTTACATATTTAGTGCATTAAGTAGAGTGTTAATAGTTCATGTAGCAGAACCATTGGTAAGAAAACCTCCATTTACTCAAGAAACAGTTGCTGAAATTTTTCTGGATGTAAAATTTTTGATGGTACACTATTTCCCTAGTATTTATATAGCAGCATTAATTTTTCTGGCAGTTCAGTTTATAGTAGATATTTCTAAGGTGAAACAACAAAATTTGTTATTAGAAAAAGAGAAAGTGGGAGCAGAATTAAAAATGCTTAAGACTCAATTACATCCTCATTTTTTATTTAACACTCTTAATAATATTTATATGTTGTCTTTGGATAATTCTCCAAAAACTCCAGAATCGATAAGTAAGCTATCAGAGATACTGGATTATGTGCTGTATAGATGTAACACTAAATTTGTTTCAGTTACAAACGAAATTTCTTTCCTGGAAAATTATATTGCCCTTGAAAAACTACGATATGACGATCGTTTGCAGGTGACATTTAATACATCATTAGAAGAGGATATTGAAATAGCTCCGCTTATTTTGCTTCCATTAGTAGAAAATGCATTTAAGCATGGAGCAGGAGAGGATAGCGGATCCCCAGAAATTGATATTTCTATTCGTTATCAAGATACTCTTTTTACCTTTGTAGTAACTAATTCTGTTGCTAACTCTACACAAGAGGGAGTTAAGGAATCTATAGGGCTTAATAACATCAAGCAACAATTAGATTTAATTTACTCTGATAGTTATATACTTAATATCAAAGAAAAAGAAAATTTATTTACAGTAACTCTAGAACTTACAGTATGAATACATTTACTACAAAGACAAGATGTTTGATCGTTGATGATGAACCTTTGGCTGTACGACTTATAGAAAAGCACATTTCTCAAATAGAGTCTTTAGAAGTGGTTGCCTCCTGTAATAATGCACTAAAAGCTTTTGAGATTCTGAATAATGAAGCTATTGATTTATTGTTTTTGGATGTAAAAATGCCTTCGGTAACTGGGATAGACCTTTTAAAAACGATAAAACATCCTCCTAGTACTATCCTAACAACGGCTTATAGAGATTATGCTCTAGAAGGGTATGACCTGGATATCGTAGATTATATTTTGAAACCTGTTACTTTTGATAGGTTTTTTAAAGCAGTAGAGCGTTATTTCAGAATAAGAAATGGAATTCAAAGAGATACAGAAGCACCCGTTAATGCATTAACCGGAGAAGATCCATATATTCTTATCAAATCAGGAAACAAACATCACAAAATACATTTAAATACCATTTTATACATTGAAAGCCTAAAAGATTATATAAAAATACATACGGATAAGAAATGTATTGTGGCTAAGTATAAAATTGGTGATATAGAACTCGAATTAGCAGATAAAGAATTTTTGAGAACACATCGATCTTATATTATTAATCTAAAAAAAGTAACGGCTTTTACAACAAACGATATTGATATTGATACTGTAGAAATTCCTATAGGTGTTAGTTACAGAGATAAGGTATTTCCATTTTTAGAAAAAATATAATGTTGAAGATTATGCAAATTATTGAATTGGAACCCAAATTTCTTCTTCAGATTTTGGATGATGTGGCCCATGATATTTATCTCCCATAATGGCAAAATGATTTCTTCGATCCAATTCATGCCCAGAATTAGGAAGCCATTTTCCGTGTATATAATCCATTGTCTTATTAAAAGTATCTACAGGGCCTTTATGAATGAATATAGCATATTTACCACCTGGTAGTACATAAGAAGTCATGCCTTCTGGAATATGATCAAAATCTGTGACTTCGACGGCAGCCCATTTTTCGAATATCACATCTTCTGTAAAAGTATCAAAAGTGATGTCTTCATCAAAGGTCTGTACAGAATAATACCCCGTGTTTTTATTATTTTTGATCTCAAATCTTCTGGGCATAAATTGTTGCCACATTTGGGATGTTGTATCATTAGCTAGAGAGGTTTTTATTCGCATCCCTATTAATTTTCTGTCTGTAATCGTAATAATTTTTGGCTCCATAGAAACAAAATCGTTTTGTAATTTATTGATATCTGTTGGTGATAAAGTATACCGTTCAAAAGCTACAAATCGATACCCTTTTTTTCGATATTTTCCAGGACTTGTCTTAAAAACAGATTGAAAAGCTCGTGTATATGCTTGCTGAGAATCAAACTGATAACGTTCTGCAATAGCTACAATAGGTTCTTGGGTAAGAATTAACTCATGTGCAGACTCAGAAACTCTTCGTTTTCTTACATAGTCTACTACTGTTTCTCCTGTAACAGCCGCAAAAAGACGAATAAAATGATATTTAGAGTAACAAGCTTCCTGTGCAATACGATCCAGTGTAAGTACATTTTTTAGATTTTCTTCTATAAAAGTGATTGCATTAGAAATCCTATATTGGTATGAATCTTTTGTGTTTTCGGGCATAATTTGCTTTTTGAACACTACAATAGTACACCTAATACTCGACTATTTTTTGATCGGTATTGCGGAAATAGTTTAGAGAAACTAGCAAAATCATTTAATTACACCCAAGATCTATTCTGGATATATTATCATTATTAGGGAAACAGTTTCCAGAATTTAGTGCTATTGGGGCATATCTAATTAGATTAGGATCCTTCAATCCATTTTCGATAAATAGGGTAAGGTTATCAATTTCTTTTTTTGTTAAGTTTATATTTCCGAATTGTGAGGCTAAATTACCCGTCGGGACTTCTGTGTTTTGGGGAATACCTTCATTTTTATACTCAATAACCTCTTTAACAGACGTAAATGTCCCTCCATGACCATAAAAACCATTATTAACAAGGTTATATAATGTTGGAGTTTTAAATTTATAATTGTCTTCTGTGACTTTAGTAAAACCTCCTCTTCCTTTTTTGACATTATCAAAGTTCACATCTTGTAATACAAATGCTTGGTTTGAATTATCAAAATCCCCCATTCCAAATGCATAGAAATTTTTATCATTCAGAGCAGGACCTGTATGGCACTCATAACATTTTCCTTTACCAAAGAATATTTTTGCGCCTCTTTTTTCTTCTTTAGTAAGCATGTTGTACTCTCCTTTTAACCATTTTTGCCATGGAGATTGATTAGGGAGTATAGTTCTTTCGTAAGCGGCAATAGCTAATGCAGCATTCACTGTAGAGTATCTTTCGGTCTCGGGTATATCTGGAAAAGCATTATCAAACATTTGTTTGTATTGAAAAGTTGTAACAAATGCATCATCAATTAATAATCTATGAACTCCTTGTCCTTTTATAGCCTGAACTTCTACACCTTGAAATCCTAAAAAATTCTCGGCAATACCTCCCCAATTAGCTTCTGTACCTTCATTTGTTCCAGTACCTCCAAACTGTCCATTCCAAAGCATTATATCCTGATAAGCAACATTTAATACGGTTGGAGAACGAATTGGTTGTATATCTACACTATCTAATGGAATACTTGAGTTAATAATTCTACCTTCACCACTCATACCAAATCCCACACCAGTTTCTCCAATACCTTGTCTAAGACCAGAACTAAATCCAGCGGCAGCATGATGACAAGAGGCACAAGAATAAGTAAATAAATTAGATGAGGTTTTAGGATTCCCTCCTGTAGCAGTTTCATGAAAAAGGAGTTTTCCTAATTCAACTTTTTCGACTGTAATTAGGTTTAACGGATCTTGAGGGATACTGCTATATTGTTCACTGTCAGGAAGTATAAAATAAGGTGCTCCAATACCATTTGATACATTCTCTAAATCATTTAGAAGTTGCTTATCTAAACCTGTTGCACCAGGCGCTTTTTTTAAAAAACTCTTTTGATCTTGATCTACTTCTGTATTTAGTAGAATGTAATCATCATTGTTACACGAGATTAGAATGAAAATTATGGGAATGAAATATATCTTTTTCATTAAAGTAAATTTTAATTGAATACTTGTTTTTTAGCTTGTCGCGTATAAACTCATTTAAACGTTAGCAACTTAAGTCATTTCACATTCAACACGAATAGACTAGAAGTTTTACTAAAAGCATTGAACCCAAACTGAATAAATAATAATCTTGTCTTATTTTTTGGTATTGTTTGCCTAAGGAATTTTCCTCTTATTTATTAGAATGGACTGTTTTACTAGAATCAATCACTAAATATAGGAGAGAATAACTCTGGCGCATCTTGTATCCAAGTTATATGATTAGTTGGTTTTATATACCAAACCTACAGAAACAGCAGAAGCTTTATCATAATTTCTACCATTCATGTTCACGGTATATCCTGAAGAAACACCAAAATTATTTTTATATATAGGTACATATATATTCAGATAAAAATTAGTGTAATCTACTTCGGTTTCTGGCAATGCTCCTGGTCCTCCAGCTTCTACGAATTCGGGAGAACCAATATCAAATCCACTTAATGAATTCTGAATACCAATTTTTGTATGTGCATAAAACCATTTATTATAGTAACCAAGTTTCATACTAAAGAGTGTAGCATTTGGGATATCAAAATCAGCATTATTTCTTAAACTATATGCAGCCTGCAATTCTAGAAAAAGATTAGAAAAGGTAGTAAATTGTATAAAACCACAACCATCAAAAGCAGTAGCACCATTTCCTAATGAAAGTATTCCTGCTTCTTCGTATCCACCCACGGGTACAGCGACTCCCGCAGCTGCTCCCATCGATATTTTTGAAGCATTATTAAATCTTTTATCTACAATTTTGGCTTTTAGAAATAGATTTAAGTCTTGTATTCCGTCTACCTCATTAGTTTTTGATACTGGATCTAGAGCTCCTGTTTCGTTTTTAACGGAAATGTATGGTAATGTAACTGTGGTAGATAACCATTCTAGTACACCGTATTCTGCATATATGTTTATTATAGATGAAGAAATTTCACCCATACCAGCTGGATTCCCCTTGGTTACATTTGCACCTCTATAAAAATTATCAAAACTTTTATAAGAAACAGAAGTAGCAAAAGTAAAGTCATGTTGTTTAGGAAAAAAACCATTTATAATGGTTTGTCCAGATAATGAAGAAATGGAAACAACACAAAATATCCATATCATCTTTTTCGGATTGATTAAATAGTTGAACATAGTTGGCTTATTTAGGTTTTAAGAATATTGGTAGAGTTAGTTTATCATTCACTCGTACTTTTTATATTCTTTTTATTTTTTGTGATTCATAAAATCGTTAGAAATAAAAGTACTATCACATCATAGCGTGATACCATTTTCTAAGCTGTAAAAATTACTTGTAGTACCTTAATTGTTTTAGGAGAAGATACCAATCATTAAAATATTGTAAAGAAGGAGGTTAATCTAATTATTACTGGTGATTGGAGTTTTTTTATCTTTTATATTCAGGTTCCAATCATATGTAACATAGTCTATTTTCGTTGTTTTGGATATTTTGACTGTAGCATATTGATTAATAAAATCAATTACATCAATATTGTAGCTTGTAAAGTCGTCTTCATACCATTTAAATAATTCTGAAATTTTGACAGTACTTGTAGTAATTTGATTTCTTTGAGGATCGTTAATAAACTCTCTGGTTCTTTCTTCTAAAGCACTATTGATGTTATTACTTGTATAAGCTCTATCCCATAACCGAGGAGATGACATGGATCCACAATTAAGTAAAAAATGAATTCGAGGGTCGCCAAATTTTCGTAAGATATCATGCTCAATATTATCTAAACTATAACGAACTCCTTCGGATTTAAAAACTTTTTTCTTCCAGGGGTTTTCGATTTGATTTATGGTTTCTATTGGATATTCATCAATTATCATTTTCATCGAAATGGCGTTATAAACATTAATCCAATATGCCAGCTTTTCCTCTCTTCTCCAATTATCTTTTGGAGAGATATTTTGAAGAGATCTAAAATATTGATAAAAATTAATTACATCTGATGTTACACCATCATAATCAACTAAACCATTTTGTGTTACATTAAGAATTAGGATATTATCCCAAGCACTATGATCTACTTTTTCTTGGGAATAATTAGTGCTAAATAGGAGGAAGGTTAAAATAAAAAACTTTGTTTTAAGAGATTTCATTTTCATAAATTATTAAGGGGTTAATATGAAGCTATTTAAGTGCTTACCTGTCTAATGTACAAAAAAAAAGGGTGTAATGTGCGTATGCAGAATTTTGTGAAAACTATGTGGAATAAAATTCTTACAAATTTTGAAATTATACTGTAATTTGCTTACTGTAAAACCATTACGCAGATTTGAATAACGTTTACACATCTTTTGTTTACCAATAAATACAAAAAAAGGAGCTATTAATTACCTATAATATCTTTGGATTTATAAAAAAAGTAAACTCCATAATTAACATAACATACTGAGGTGGTCTGCGTTTTCTGTCGTTTAAAAAACTTATATTTTGTTTAAGAATTTTTGCTTCAAAAAAATAACTCTCTTTCTTTAAAATGCTTAATGAACGAAGTGTTATTTGAATTATACTAGTATAAATGAATTGAAAAAAAACGAAAAAACACAATTTATAGTGTTAACTTTTTTTTAACAAAAATTTAACTTTTTAACAGAATTTTAAATAAAAAAACATATAATAACGATACTATATTGGTTTGTTGACCTCATGTTTATTCGCTAGTATGTTAAAAAGTTATTTTTGATTATTAGAAGTATCAAAACATCAATTTTTACATTGATATGATCATTTTTTTTAATCAAGGAATTACAAATTAATAAAGCTATTTATTTAACTTAACTGTGGTTTGAATTTTCCTTTACTTTTTCGTATTCTAACAGCGACAACCTTGTATTCTGGACACATTGCTTCAGAATCATGAATATCTCCGGTTAAATTATTAATCATAATTTCGGGGAAATGAAAAGTAGTACTTAATACACCTTTTTTTACTTCATCTGTAATTCTGGCTTTTACATCTACTTTCCCTCTAGGAGATTCTAGACAGACATAATCACCTTCATTAACTAAGTTTTCCTGAGCGTCTTCTGGATGAATCATTAAATAATCATCAGATAATATTTGTTCATTAGCCGTTCTACGAGTCATAGCTCCACAATTATAATGCTCTAACTCCCTGTTTGTTGTTAAAATATATGGATAATCTTTGGCATGTGAAGTTAGCTCTTTGGTTTCTTCCCAAGAATTAAACTCAAATAACCCTTTTCCTCGTTTAAAATCTGTTTTATGAAGGATTTGCGTATCTGTACCATCTTTTGCAACAGGCCATTGTAATCCATTTACACCTAATCTATCCCATTTAATTCCGGCAAAGAAAGGAACGATTTGAGATATTTCTTCCAACATCCCATCGGGAGTATAATCTGGTTGAGCATATCCCATTTTATTCATAATATCTACAATAATTTGTCCGTCTGGTTTAGACCCTTCAATAGGTTCAACAACTTTATGAACCGCTTGAACACGCCTCTCTCCATTGGTAAACGTTCCGCTTTTTTCAAGGAATGATGCCCCTGGTAAAATAACGTCTGCATATTTTGCAGTTTCGGTCATGAATAATTCTTGAACAATTACCAGATCGGTTGCCTGAAGTGCTTTAATAACTTTTTGTGTGTTAGGGTCTGTTTGCACCACATCTTCTCCTATAATCCAAATTGCTTTTAGATCTCCCGCCAAGGCAGCATCAAACATTTCAGGTATTTTGTATCCTATGTTCATAGGTACATTTACACCGTAAAATTCATTATACTGTTTATTTACCTGATCGTTAGTAATATCCAAATATCCTGCTCCCTGATGCGGTTGTACTCCCATGTCAGCAGAACCTTGTACATTATTTTGCCCGCGTAGCGGATTTACACCAACACCTCGTCTTCCAATATTACCTGTAAGCAAAGCCAAATCGGCAATTTGCATTACTGTAAATGTACCTTGAGAATGCTCAGTTACTCCTAATCCATGAAAAGACATCGCATTTGGAGCAGAAGCATAGGCAATAGCCGCTTCGCGTACTTGATTGCGATCCACACCAGAAACGGCTTCTAACTTGTCTATATTTATTGAAAGAATCTCTTTTTTATACTCTTCAAATCCTTCTGTTCTACTTTCGATAAAAGAAGCATCTGCCAGTTTTTCGGTTATAATGTAATACATCATCATATTAAGAACAGCAACATTAGTTCCTGGTCTTAATGCTAAGTGGTGTGTCGCATATTTGGCCAATTCGGTACGTCTTGGATCAATGACAATAGATACATTATCACTTTTCATCGCAAACTGCTTTAATTTGGCTCCTGTTACGGGGTGTGCATCGGTTGGGTTAGCCCCAATAACCATAATGCAGTTTGTATCTTTTAAGTCATCAATAGAGTTTGTAGCTGCCCCGGTACCGTATGTGCGTTGCATTCCTAAAGCAGTAGGCGAGTGGCATACTCGTGCACAACCATCTATATTGTTAGTCTGGATTACAGCTCTAAAGAATTTTTGCATTAAATAATTCTCTTCATTGGTACATCGTGAAGACGAAATCCCTGCCATAGAATCCGAGCCAAATTCATTTTTATAAGAAGTTAATTTTGAAGCGATATATTCATATACTTCATCCCAGCTAACCTTTTCAAATGCCCCATTTCTTTTAATCATAGGAGAATTTAAACGCTCTGGGTGATCGTAAAACTTAAATGCATAACGACCTTTTAAGCAGGTATGTCCCTGGTTTACCTCGGCATCATAAGGAGCTTGAATACTTAATATTTCTCCATTACTGGTTGCAACTTCAAGATTACACCCTACACCGCAATAGGTACAAATGGTTCTTGTTGTATCGGTTGCTTTAATAGCTTTTGACTGAAAAACATCTGAAATAGCAGAAGTTGGGCATGCTTGAGAACAAGCACCACAGCTTACGCAATCAGAATCCATAAAAGATTGATCTAATCCTTTGATAATAGAAGAATCAAACCCTCTTCCAGACATACTTAATACAAATTGTCCTTGCACTTCATCACATGCACGTACACATCGATAACAATTAATGCATTTGGATAAATCTGAAGTCATGTAGGGATGACTTAAATCTTTTGTTTTATGAAGATGATTGTCTCCCTCTGGATAGCGAACTTCTCTGATTCCTACCTGAGCAGCAACCGTTTGTAGCTCACAATTTCCATTTACCTCACAGGTTAAACAGTCAAGAGGATGGTCTGTTAGTACCAACTCAACGATATTTTTTCGTAACTCTTTAACCGATTCAGAATTTGTGTAAATATATTGTCCTTCTGAAACTGGGGTATGGCAAGAAGCCAAGGTCTTAACAGCTCCGTTTTCTTCTAAGGCTACTTCTACGCTACACACACGGCAAGAACCGAAAGGATCTAAGTTTGGTGCATCACATAAGGTTGGAACAAGATTTCTTTCTTTATACCTTCTTATAAAAGAGAGCATAGTTTCTCCTTCAACTATTTCGAAAGCCTGATTATCTATATAAGCTGTTTTCATGATATTAAATGTTTAGTTGAAGTACGTTTTCAATTCATCTTCAAAATAGTGTAACGTATTTCGGATAGGCAGTGGGATACCACCTCCGTGTGCACATAACGACCCTTGTTCGAGGGTAGTTAAAAGGTCTGAGAATAATTTTTGATCTATTTTATGGCCAGAATGTAATGCTTTGCTAGAAAGCTCATGTCCGCGTTTTGTTCCTAATCTACATGGAAAACATTTTCCGCAGCTTTCATAAGAAGCAAAATCAAAAAGATGTTCTATAAATTTCATCATTGGAAAACTTGAAGGAATGCAAATAATTGATGCGTGACCCAGTAAGAAACCTTCTTTTGAAAATGATTCAAAATCTATTGTTAAATCATCAATTTTTGAGATGGGGACTACTCCTCCAAGAGGGCCACCAATCTGAAGCGCTTTAACATCAGATTTAAATCCACCACCCAAATCATTAATAACTACAGAAAGAGGAGTTCCCATTTCTACTTCATAGAGGCCAGGTCGATTAAAAAAGCTATCTAAGGAGACTAGTTTTGTTCCAGAAGAACGTTCAGTTCCAATTTGTTTCCAGGCATTTCCTCCGTTACTTATAATGTAATGTAAAGCGGCTAATGTTTCCACATTATTGACTACAGTTGGCTTATTAAATAAGCCTTTTTGAGCTGGGTAGGGTGGGCGAACACGAACTTCTGGTCGTTGCCCTTCTATAGAATTGATAAGTGCCGTTTCTTCTCCGCAAATGTATGATCCTTGCGCTTGTATAATTTTGAAATCAAAATTAAACCCACTATCTTGAATATTATCCCCGATTAACCCTTCATTTCGAAGGTCATCAATCGCATCTTGTACAATTTTTACAGCTTCAGGATATTCTGCACGTATATACACAATCCCGTAACTTGCATGTGTAACATATCCAGAAATAAGCATCCCGAATAATACCGAATGGGGTTGATGTTCTAATAAATATCGATCAGAAAAAGCACCGGGATCTCCTTCATCGGCATTACAAATAATAAATTTTGTAGTGTTTTCTACATTTCTGCAAAACTCTAATTTTAATCCCATTGGGAACCCAGCACCACCTCGACCTCGAACATTTGAGGTTTTAATTTCCTCTAATATTTCTGCAGAATCTTTTTTGAGTGCATTTATAAGCGGCTTATAAAAATCAGAAATAGTAGTGAATGATTGGGTAAGTATTGCTTTTCCGCTAGCTTTTATAGCATAATTATCTTGATTTAACTCATTTTTTGAATTGATAATTTGATTAAGATTATGAAGTGCATCACCAGAATAATTTTTTCCATTATAATGAAATGCGTTATTCTCATGACATCTCCCAAGACATGTCATATGCCCAATTTCATCTTCCTTGAAATGATCTTTAAGTGAATTGCCTACAGTATCTTGCGTACCGGCACAAACACATGCGGTCCCATTACATACATATACTTTCTTACCTTTGTTTTCGGGCTTTAAAAAATCATAGAAACTAGCTGTGCCATAGGCATTGGCTTTTCCAATTAAAAATTCATCAGCTAATTTTGCTAACTCTTCATCACTTGGTGTACCTGCAGGTTTTGCCAGCTCTCCCATTTTATTGAAAAGGCTTTGATCTACTTTTTTTCTACCTAATAATTCACTTAAATTATCTGACATATATTCTTTTTAACTTGCTTTTGTATCGATGTCTCGAAATTGTTTAGTTGTTTTAGTTCGATAAGGATTAGAGTAACAGGTTGCTCTCTGATTACGACAAAATGCTAATAGTGTAATCCCTAGTTCTTTAGAGTAATCAACAGCTAAAGAAGATGGTGCAGAAACCGCTGCTAGAAACGGAATTTTTGCTTTAAAACATTTAACAACGATTTCATAAGAAACACGTCCACTCACAGTAATTATTTTTGCTTGATCCAGTTTGTTTAATAAAATTAGTTTACCAATAACTTTATCTACAGCATTATGACGACCAATATCTTCCATCGAGCATAGCAATTCTCCGGTTTTAGTAAATGCAGCTGCGGCATGTGCACCCCCAGATTGGTTAAAATTATGCTGTAAAGCGCTCATTTTTGTAAATAATTGATGAATAATATTAACATCAATTATTTCGGTATCATCAATGGTTTTTCCTAGGAAGGATAAATCTCCAAGTTCTGTTCGGCCACAAATGCCACAAGAAGAGACAGATAATAAACTTCTGCTGTTAGAATATCCGTCACCTAGTTCTTCTTCAGGAATAGTGAGATTTACTACAGTTACAATACCATCATCATTCTCTTTTTTTAAGACAATATCGGGCAGGAAATTTATGTTTTTAATGATATCTTCAGAATGAAGCATCCCTCGAATTAGGCTAATATCTTCTCCCGGAGTCCTCATAGACACCGTAAAGGGTTTATTGTTGATATTTATTTGCAATGCTTCTTCAATAGTAAGTGAATCTAATGTTTTATTCACTGAATCTACTTCATATTTCTTGCCTTCATAATTTCTAATTGCCATAAGAACTATTAATTAATAAAGAGCCATTTACACAAAGTTAATAGAAATAATTGTATTATGTTAAACATTAACTATAATGCAAACGAGCATATTTATTGATATTGACTTCTAAAATAGGCCTGTAATATTTCCGTCATTATCAATATTGATGTTTTCTGATGCCGGATGCGCAGGAAGACCTGGCATTCTCATCATATCTCCGGTAATTGGCACCAAAAACCCTGCACCTGCAGCTATTTCTATTTCTCTAATCGTTATAGTAAAATCTTTAGGACGACCTATTAATTTGGGGTTATCAGATAATGATTTTTGAGTTTTGGCAATACAAACAGGAAGATTCTCTAATCCTAATGCTGCAATTGTTCTTAGGTTTTTCTTTGCTTTTGCAGTATAATCCACACGATTTGCACCATATATTTTGGTAGCAATAGTTTCAATCTTTTCGGTTACATCTGCTTCCCAATTGTATAGTGGAGAAAAGTTTGAATCACCAGATTCTACAATCTCAACTACGTGTTTTGCAAGCTCAATGGCACCTTTTCCTCCTTTAGCCCAAACTTCGGCTAAAGCAACTCTTACATTATTATTTTTTGCAAACTCTTGAATAGCTGCAATTTCTTCATCGCTATCAGACACAAATCTATTGATAGCAATAACAGGAGTGATTCCAAACTGCTTTACATTTTCTAAATGCTTTTCAAGATTTGGTATTCCGTTTTTAAGCGCTTCTACATTTGGATCCGTCAATGACTTTAAATCCGCTCCTCCATGATATTTTAATGCTCGTATTGTAGTAGTGATTACGATTGCTTTTGGTGAAATCCCAGCGCTTTGGCATTTTATATCCAAAAACTTCTCTGCACCCAAATCTGCACCAAAACCTGCTTCTGTTACGGTATAATCAGAAAGAGACATTCCCATTCGTGTTGCAATTACAGAGTTGGTACCTTGTGCTATATTGGCAAAAGGTCCGCCATGAATAATTGCCGGGTTACCTTCTATGGTTTGTACCAGGTTTGGTTTGACTGCATCTTTAAGAAGTGCTGCCATAGCTCCTTCGACTTTTAGATCTTTGGCATATACTGGTTTTTTACCAAAAGTATATCCAATAAAGATGTTCCCTAATCGCTCTTTTAGGTTTTCTAAATCATCTGCCAAGCATAAGATTGCCATTATTTCTGATGCTGCCGTAATATCAAAACCTGTTTCTCTTGGGACACCAGAGGTTGTTCCTCCCAGGCCTACAACAATATGTCGAAGGGCTCTGTCATTCATATCCATTACCCTTTTCCAGGTAACAGTTCTGGCATCTATACCCAATGAATTTGTTTTACTTTGTATATTATTATCAATAACAGCCGATAGTAAATTATGAGCTTTCTCTATAGCAGAAAAATCACCAGTAAAATGTAGGTTAATATCCTCCATCGGAAGTACTTGTGAGTAACCACCACCTGTAGCTCCACCTTTAATTCCAAAAACAGGACCTAATGAAGGTTCTCTTAAAACCACTGTGGTTTGTTTTCCTAATTGGTTTAGACCTTCAGACAGACCAATCGACATTGTGGTTTTTCCTTCACCTGCAGGTGTTGGAGAAATAGCAGTAACAAGAATTAAGTTACTTTTGTTTACCTTATTTTTATCAATAACCGAATGCGGTAATTTGGCTTTATACTTACCATACATTTCAATATTGTCAGAATTTAATCCTAGTTTTTCGGCAATAGTACTTATGTGCTTAAGCTGTATCTGTTTTGCTATTTCTAAATCATTCATGTGAAAAATATTTTTTAGGAGTATAATATTAACCAAATTATTTTGATTCTAATATTATACTTGTGAAAAACATTTTCAAATATTAATAATTTGTGTTGATTATAATTAAGGAGCAGAATGGGATCTGATCAAGAATTATTTGTTAGTATAATTATTTATAAATGTGATTGTTTTTATAATGAATGTTCTTTTTTACTTTACATTCATTCTTTTAATATCAAAGAAGCCTGCAATCGCAAAAACAAGAAAATATCCTAAACTATACCATGATACCGTAGGGAACCACCAAAAGAGACTAAGATCTGAAGTTTTTTCATCTAATGGGTTCATGCTTATCATAGAATAGGAATACGGAAAATAAATAGACTCGGGTGCTCTTGCAGCGATTAAACCTACAATTACCAATACCATACCAACGCCTAAAGGAATAATAAAATTTTTAAATCGAAAACTTAACCAGAATTGAATGGCTAAAATACCCAAAACAGAAACAAAAGAGCGAAATAGTATTTTTATATGAAATACATATTCTGGAGAAAATTCTGAAAAATTTAATTGTGGGCGCATGCCACCTAATACATTTCCATTTAGCAAAATTAAACCATAATACATAGCATATGTAGCAAATACAGCAGCAATAATTATGCTTAGTTTACCAAAATAAACACTCCATTTTGGGATTGGTAAAGCAAACAAATGTTTAATAGCCGTAGCTTTATGTTCAACCTGAATAATTAAACTTGTAATAAGGACAATAAATAAAGGAACCAATGCAGGAAGGCTGTTCACAATTTGCTCATTTGCGAATTTATTCCAGGGGTTAACTCCTTCGGCAGGAATCAATTTTTCCCACTTTACCATATATACTATAAAAAATAATAAAGGGATAAGTAGTGCACAAATAGCTGTTAGCCATAAGGCAAACGTATGTTTCAATTTTAGGGTTTCGTTTCTTAAGCTATTGAAATAGAATGTAGTAGTTGTCATTTTTATTAATTTTCGGTGAGATTAAGAAACAATTCTTCCAGGTTATTTTTAATCGTTACCTGATAAATACCAATGTTATTTTTTTGAAGCGAATCGACCAATACAGGAATTTGGGATTTTTCTTTTACAGAAACCGAAAGAAGGTGTTCTTCATGTTCTATCTTTTTTATTTCGAACCCCATTTGAATCAGTTGATCATATGTGCGATGCTTATCGTCTGTTTCAAGTTCGATCCGTAATTGATCTGATTGTGAATCGGTTAAAGCCTTGACAGTATCTTGAAAAAGCATTTTTCCTTCTCTAATAATCCCAACATGAGTACATGTTTTTTCAATTTCACTTAATAAATGACTTGAGATAAAAATGGTGATACCATCTTTGTTCAATTTTTTTATTAATTCCCTCATTTCGATAATTCCCTTTGGGTCCAATCCATTTGTTGGCTCATCTAAGATCAATAACTCTGGTTTTGAAAGTAGTGCTATTGCTAGCCCTAAACGTTGTTTCATTCCTAAAGAAAAGGTTTTTACTTTTTTATTTTTTACATGTAAAAGGTTGACCGTTTCTAAAACTTCATCTATTCGATCTTTCTTGATGTTTTCCCGATACGTAGAGGCAATACGTAAATTTTGTTTTGCACTTAAATGGTTGTAAAGAGAAGGGTTTTCTATTAATGCTCCAATTTTTGATAGTGTATCAATTCTATGGTTTGCGAAAGGTTTTTCAAAAACCCTAATATTTCCCGAATTTTTATTGAGTAAACCTAAGAGAAGTCTTATGGTAGTTGTTTTTCCTGAACCGTTTGGACCTAAAAAACCATATATACTTCCTTTAGGGACTTCTAAGTCTAAACTATCGATATCTTTTTTAGATTTCGAATATGAGAAGTTAAGCTTTTCTGTTTGGACTATTAATTGGCTCATTATCTATACATTTCCCAGAAGACGAATCAATCGATAAGTTGTTACACTTGTTACAATCTCTTCAAGGAAATGTATAGTCTTATAAGTAGTATCAATTCATTCTTTTGATTTTCTTGTAGCAATCTTAATAAACAAAATTATTTTTTGTTTTTTTAGTTGCTTTTTGGATAACCTGATAAAGTTTGATTGCTTGGCTGTAATTTTTATTTTTTTCATATAGCCAACCTAAAAAAACATACTTAGAAAATGACTTGGTTTCATTTTTAAGTATTCCAGATAATCAATTTCTACATTTTTCAATTCGCTTTTAGTGAAATACAAATTTGCTCTTTCCCAAAATAATTCAGTTGTTTTATTTTGATACCTTCAGACCATTTACCTTTTGAATGTTTATACTATTACAGATTATATTTATACTTTTTGTTTAGCTGTTTTTTGCTTTTTTCGTAGTTTAAAGTTTAGAAACTCTATTAATAGTGAGAACGCAATGGTAAAATAGAGGTATCCTTTTGGTATGGTACCAACTTCGCTTTCGAATATCTGAAGATGTGCTAAATGTGCAGCTTCTGCGATAAGCATAAATCCAATAAGGATTAAGAATGAAAGTCCAAGTATCTGAATTGAAGGGTGTTTGTTTACAAAACGTCCTACAGGAGTTGCAAACAGCATCATAATTAATACAGATACTACTACGGCAATAATCATTATTATTAAAGCATCATTAGGATTATCACTTAATCCGTTTGTCATTCCTACTGCTGTAAGGATAGAATCAAAAGAAAAGACAACATTAATTAAGGTGATTTGTACAATTGCATTAGAAAGAGAAGAAGAACTTTTAGCTTCAATTTCTTTTTCTTCTTCACCTTTCTCATCGACCTTTTCATGAATTTCATGAACACTCTTATATAGTAGGAAAATTCCACCGGCAAATAGGATTAAAGCCTGACCACTAATACCAGCTTCTATCCAGGGAAGATTGATATGCCAAAAAGGAGCTTCCATGGCAACTAATAGTGATATACCAAATAATAGAACGACACGCATAACCATGGCTAATAGTAATCCAATATTAGTTGCCTTTTTTTGTTGTTGATCTGGTAATTTGTTAGAAGCCAGTGAAATAAAGATGATATTGTCAATACCAAGAACAATTTCTAAAAATGTAAGTGTTAATAGGGCGACCCAAGCATCTGCAGATGTGAAAATTTCGAACATTATTTTATTTTTTTTGCGGTTCCACGTTGTTTATTAGTTGCATCTACTAATCCGTATTCAAAAGTGTAGATGTTTTTATCGGTTGTTAAGATTTTCATATGTATAGCTTTTTTCTCTGCCATATTTTTGGGAGACAATTTTTGTACAATATATTCACAGTCATTAATCCATCGAATACTGGCTGTGTCAGCCTTACCTCTGAAATAATCAATTTCTATAGTATCATTTCGAATAAAAGTGGTTGTAACCAATTCACCATCCAGAAAAGTTTCAAATTCAAAAGTCCCTGTATGAAAATCTGTACAGTTGCGTTCTTGTTGGTAACAACTACTCATAAGTAGCGTAGAGAAAAATAGTAAAGCAAATCGCTTCATAATTGTTATAAATGAAAAACGAAAATAATTCTATTTCCAGAAAGTTAATAGAAAGGAAGAAAAAAGTTGTTAAGATTTTTTCATGTGATATGAACTAAAGGTACCATCGGTATAAAAAATAACAATTCTATCTATTTCATTTTCTGTAGAAATTACTCGAGAAATTTTTTCTAGAGGAGGAGTATTAGGATCAGTTATTTTTTCTTCTGGGGATGACTGTGAAAATAAATCTTGTTTAGAAACTGTAATTGAAGGAGGTGTAGATTGAGAAATAGTAGAGGTGTCTGGCAAAGGATTTTTTTTCTCAATAGAAACATTCTCAGATTTAGGAAATGTTCCTTTTCCATATAACAACCATTGTAAATCTACATCAGTATATGCATCAACAATCTTCATTACAAAATCAAGACTAGGTTTGTTACGTCCGCTAAGAATATGAGAAATAGAAGAACGACCTACACCCATGTAATCTGCAAAAGATGAGGCAGATACAGCATGATAATCCATTATTTTTTGGATTCTTTTACCAAAATCTTTATTGTTTACCATTGTAAACTAGTTTAAGAGTAAATATTGGTTACAAAGGTAAACAAATTTGTTGAAAAGACTAGTTTACAATTGTAAACTAGCAATAAGGAGTGTTAAATCATTCATTTACTTAATTATCTTTAATTATCTGATTATTAAGATTATGCATAATATATATTATTGTTATTATTTTTTCTGTTAATAACTAGAATACATTTGGAAACATAACAAGCATAACTGTTTAACGATGTAAACAAATAGATCTATTTTAAGTGTTTACAAATGTAAATAGATTATTGTTACACTTGTAAACAGTACTCTAGTTTACAAGTGTAAATATTAATCTGATTTGTTATGAATCTTCGGTAAACTATAGTAATTTCGTAACCTTCTAAAACAAATTAATGGATACGCATACATTACAGAACTGGTTCGATACCTATAAAGAAGTTTCTTTATTTGGGCGTTATATTACTCTGGATTATATTTCTCCTTTATTAGATCTTTTATCTTTAAAAACCGAAATTGAACAGATAGGGTTTTCTGAGAATAATGCATCTATACATCTTATTAAATTAGGTAGTGGATCTAAAAAACTTTTGTTTTGGTCGCAGATGCATGGTAATGAAAGTACAACTACAAAGGCTGTATTTGATCTCTTAAACTTCGTTACAGACGTTTCAAATGATTTGGCAAAAACTATTTTAGAAGAGTGTACAATATATATAATACCTATTTTAAGTCCCGATGGAGCAAAGGCATATACCAGGCTTAATTTTAACCAGGTAGATCTTAATAGAGATGCACAGCAAAAAACACAAAAGGAGAGTATAGTATTTAGTAAACTAGTCGAGCGTATTCGACCGGATTTTGCGTTTAATCTTCATGGGCAACGTACTATTTTTAGTGCAGGAGAAACTAAGTATCCTGCCACTGTGTCTTTTTTATCTCCTGCAAGTGATTTGGAACGATCAATAACTCCAAGTCGTAAAATAGCTATGGAAATCATTGCTAAGATGAATATGGTGCTCCAACACTTTATTCCGAATCAAGTAGGGCGATATGATGATGGATTTAATTTAAATTGTGTAGGGGATACTTTAGCGAGTATGGGAATACCTACTATATTGTTTGAAGCTGGGCACTACTCTAATGATTATGATCGTGAAATAACCAGAGAATACATATTTTATTCTCTTTTAACTTCGATAGAATATATAACGACTACTCAAATCACAGGAGATAGATATAAAGATTATTTTTCAATACCAGAAAATGGAAAATGTTTCTATGATGTCATTATAAGAGATGTCATGTTAAAGGGTGAAAATGTAGATATAGCCGTTCAATACAGCGAAGAATTAGTCAAAAAGAGTGTGAAATTTATACCAAAAATTGTTAAAATTGGCGATCTTCAAAAATTTTACGGTCATAGAGAGATTATTGGCAAAAAAAGGACAATATATAACGAAAACGTTACAGTAGAGATAGTTCCAGAGGCTATGCTGTTAAAATTTCACCTAAACTCTGAATTATTCTTAATAGAATCAACAAAAAGTTAAAATAAAATGTATGGAAACTGTATTTTTCTGCTAAATTTGCAATGTAAATAATCGGGAAAAATAATAAAAAAACAATATGGCAAAGTTTAAATTAGACGAAGTTGACCACCAAATTCTAGACATGTTGATCGAGAATACTCGTACACCATTTACAGATATCGCAAAAAAATTGTTGATTTCTGCGGGTACAGTACATGTGCGAGTTAAAAAAATGGAAGAAGCAGGTATTATTGAAGGATCTTCTTTAACATTAGACTATAAGAAATTGGGATATTCATTTATAGCATATGTAGGAATTTATCTTCAGAATACTTCGCAAACCAAATTCGTCTTAGAAAGGATTAATGAAATACCATTTGTAACGGTTGCTCATATTACAACAGGAAAGTTTAATATTTTCTGTAAAGTAAGAGCTAAAGACACGAATCATGCTAAGGAGATTATTTTTAAACTAGATGATATTGATGGCGTATATCGTACCGAAACTATGATTTCATTAGAAGAGAGTATTAATGATAAGAAACGATTAATGCACTCTATTTTTCAGGATTTATAAAGGGAATAACTAAACAAATATAGAATAAGCCCTTTAAGAAAAACTTAAAGGGCTTATTAGTTAAAAACCTTTTGTAATTACATATGGCGAGATGTGTTAAATAAATTTTCTCTGCTGTATTATTAAAAAGAATACATATTAACCATAAACAAGTACCACCACACCAATGGCTAGAAAACCAAAAATTGAACGTTTTAATGAAAACGTTCTTGCTAAGTACCAGATATACAATAGTATATTTATAACATTACCTTTTGATACTATAAGTAACACAGGGGTGTTATTACCACTTTTTAAAGAAGTGTGCGAGAAAGGCTATGATCAGCACAAGAACCCTACAGAAATTGTAGAAGACTTTTTTTTATTATACCAGGATAATCCTGAGTCAAAAGAAAAGCATGATTTGTTATTTAGGTTTATTCAGTATATCGAACGTCAAGTTGTATTGTTTGATGCAATAGAAGATGCTGCCTTTCCTGTAGTAAATAATATGGATGGTCGAGGGACTTTAAGAAGTATCAAAGAAGAAGCCCAAGCAAAAGGTAAATTAGAAGAGTTAAAAGATTATCTAAGGAGATTTAAAATTCGTCCAACCTTAACAGCTCATCCTACACAATTTTACCCAGGAACAGTACTCGGGATTATTCATGATTTAGACGATGCAATTCGTAATAATGATTCTCCTAGAATAAAAAAACTACTAGCTCAACTAGGTAAAACTGCTTTTTTTAAGAAAGAAAAACCAACACCTTATGATGAAGCAGTAAGCTTGATCTGGTATTTAGAAAATGTATTTTATCATTCTGCAGGAACCATATATAATTATATCCAGCAAAATATATTTGAAGGAGAAGATCTCGAAAATGATTTAATTAATTTAGGATTCTGGCCCGGAGGAGATAGAGACGGAAACCCATTTGTAACGACAGAGATTACTTTAAAAGTAGCAAAACGATTACGAAAAACAATTTTGATTAATTATTATCGTGATATTCGAGTATTAAAACGAAGAATTACTTTTGGTAACCTTCAGGATAAAATAGCGGTCTTAGAAAATGCATTGTATGATAACTTTTATTATGCAAAAACCGCAGAACCATTATCTATAGAAACATTAATGAATGGATTGCTCGAGATTAGAGAAGAATTAATAAAAGAGCACCAATCTTTATTTCTAGAAGACCTGCAAGATCTAATTAATAAGGTGAAAATTTTTGGTTTTCATTTCGGCACACTTGATGTTCGACAAGATTCAAGAGTTCATCACAAAGTGCTTACAGAAGTTGTACAGAAGACGAATAAATTGGGGTTAGATATTTTTCCTAAACAATATGAATCTCTTTCTGAAAAAGAACAGGTTAGTGTGCTTTCTTCTATTAAAGGAAAATTAGATCCTTCTGTTTTTGATGATGATATAACAAGAGCAACAATAGAATCTATTTATGCAATAAAAACGATACAGCAAAATAATGGAGAACGAGCAGCTAATCGTTATATTATTAGTAATAATGGAAGCGAACTTAATATAGTAGAGACATTTGCATTAATAAGGCTTTGTGGTTGGGAATTTCCTACGCTAGATGTAATTCCTCTTTTTGAAACAGTGCCAGATTTACAGGTTTCAGACCAGGTAATGGAGTCTTTATATAATAATCCAGAATATATGGGGCATCTAAAACGCCGCGGAATGAAACAAACTATTATGCTTGGTTTTTCTGATGGAACCAAGGATGGAGGATACCTTATGGCGAATTGGGGAATCTTTAAAGCCAAAGAAGCATTAACCGAAGTTTCTAGAAAATACAATGTAAAAGTTATATTCTTTGATGGTAGAGGAGGACCACCTGCAAGAGGAGGAGGAAATACAAATCAATTTTATGCATCTCTTGGGCCAACAATCGAAGATGAGGAAATTCAATTAACTGTTCAGGGGCAGACGATTAGTTCTAATTTTGGGACACTGGATTCTTGTCAGTATAATTTAGAACAATTATTAGGAGCCGGAGTAGAAAATGAATTAACAAGTAACGAGGGTAATCTTTTCTCTGTAGAGAATAAGCAGACTATGCAAAAGCTTGCTGATATAAGTTATCAAACTTATGTTGATTTTAAAAATCACCCTAAATTTCTTCCGTACCTGGAGCATATGAGTACATTAAAGTACTACGGGAAAGCAAATATTGGTAGCCGACCTTCTAAAAGAAGTAAAAGCGCAACTTTAGATTTTGGTGATTTAAGAGCAATACCTTTTGTAGGAAGTTGGAGCCAGTTAAAACAAAATGTCCCTGGCTTTTATGGAGTAGGAACAGCTCTAAAAGTATTTGAAGAAAAAGGAGAATTTGATAAAGTAATGTCTCTGTATAAAGGTTCACCATTTTTTAGAACGTTGATCGGTAATAGTATGATGAGTCTTACGAAGTCCTTTTTTGAATTAACTTCTTATATGAAAGAAGATGAGGAGTATGGTGCATTTTGGGATATCATTCATGACGAATACTTGTTAACCAAACGATTGTTATTTAAGTTAACGGGATACTCAGAGTTAATGCAAAACGAACCTGCAGGAAAAGCATCTATCGATATTAGAGAAAATATCGTATTGCCCTTGCTCACGATACAGCAATATGCATTGAAGAAAATTCAGGATTTAAATAAAAATAAAGATGTAAACCCTGAAGATATTGCAATTTATGAGAAAATGGTCACTCGTTCTTTGTTTGGGAATATTAATGCGAGCCGTAATTCGGCATAATTTTTTAATAAAGTACTGTTAACGATATTATATTATGAAGCTGGAATGATTAAATTTCAGCTTCATTTTTTAACTCATATTATACTTCATGACAAAGTTTTATAATGTAATGTGAGTTTACATACTATTACAAATAAATTGGAATTTAATCTATATATAATACACTATGGTATCACAGTTAAAAGAAGGGGAATTTAATCCGTATTATGAAACATATATTGCTAAAGCAGAGTCGCCTGATATTGTAAAGGGATTAGAAAGCGGCCAAAAAGAATTTGTTGATTTTGTGCAATCCATTCCTGAGGAAAAACTTACTCATGCCTATGCAGGGGATAAGTGGACTGTTGCAGAAGTGTTACAACATGTAATTGATGGGGAACGTATTTTTGCATATCGTGCCTTGCGTTTTGCAAGGAATGATAAAACACCAATTATGGGGTTTGAACAAGATGATTATGTTCCGTATTCAAATGCGAATAATTATAGCAAAGAAGAATTGATTTCAGATTTTCAGTCTGCAAGAACTAACTCTATTTCATTATTCAAAAGCTTCACTGATGAAATGTTAACCAGAATAGGAGAGGCGAGTGGTAGCCCTATGAGTTCAAGAGCTGCAGGATATATATTAATAGGACATCAAAAACATCATTTTGAGGTTATAAAAGAAAGATATTTATAAGTATGACAAAAGAAGAAGTTGCCCAGAATTACCTCTCGTTTTTAGAAAAAAATGAAGTAGATAAAGTTGTTAGTTTATTTGCCGACGACGGAATCGTTGAATCCCCATTGTACGGAACAATGCCAGCTAGTAAGTTTTATAAAGCTTTGGCAGATGATACCACTACTTCAAAATTGAAGTTTGATGGTTTGTTTTTTGAAAAAAACTCCAATAGAATTTCACTGCTCTTTGATTTTGACTGGGAATTAAAAGACGGAAAAAGAGTGGTGTTTAAAGTAGTAGATATTATAGTCCTTAATTCAGAAAATGAGATTCAAAAACTTACTATTATTTATGATACCGTTCATAGTAGGTCAGCAATAGAAACGTTAAAAAAGTAGTGCAATAGGTTTATAATAAGTCGATTAAGGTTTTTGGGTCTAGCTCGTGTCCTCCTGGATGCGTTCTAAATTCAATCTGTGGTAATATTTGCTGCACTCGTACTTTCTCGGCTTCAACTTTTTCGATTTCAAAAAAAGGATCTTTTTCCCCCAGAATATGAGTGATTTTTGTTTGATCAGTTAGAAAAGAAAAATCTTCTCTGGATAATTCTTTAGGAAAACCGCCAGAAATCATAACCAGGGCATCACAATTAATTTTACGACTGGCAACCCACCGACTGGCAATACTTACTCCTTGAGAGTACCCTAAGATAATTAACTTTGCATGCTCAGGCAGCTCTTCAGATGTTAGTATTGCATCTACATATCGTAATACATTTTTGGTCTCTGCCAAGGTGTTTTCTTTGGTTAACCAACTAGAACCAACACTTCTGTAATTATTGCCTTTATAGTATTTAGAAGGAGCCTGCGGTGCAATAAAATAATTATCTTCTTTATCAAGGCTTTCAAACAACCGTATAAAATATCTACTTAAGTATCCGATCCCATGAAAAACTAACCAAATATTTTTAGTATCAGGGTGTAGATTATTAAGTGTAGAATAGGTGTTTGTAGTAGTGTAAGAAGTTTCTTTTTCGATAGCACTCATATGATATATGATAATAGATCTTTTGTATTTAATTAAGATGAAACCAATCATCAACAATCGGCCACAAGATATCCCGATTTTTTGTTCTAAAAAAATCAAAATGGCCAATATTTTTTAGATTAAAATCACTTGGTTTTAGATGTTTTCTGGTCACTTCAGCATTTTTGTATACGCGTTCACCCAAAATATCTACTGATTTTTTAGGAGCAAAAGAATCATCATCAATGCTTAATAAAAGCATAGGCTCTTTGATTTCTTTATAATATGTGCTAGTATCTTTTTGGGTAAAATACAACATCGAATCCGGATGCAATAAAAAAATAGCCCAATCTTTGGCTACTCTGGTGGTTAAGGGTTTTCCTAATCCAAACCAACCAGAAGGGTAGTACTCTAAAAGCGATGTGGTAAGCGGTACAAAAAACTTAAAATTAAGATAGATGAGTATTCTCATTTTTAAAGTGAAATGCTTGTAGAATCCAAATTGAGAAGCTACAGTAAAGTATTTGTCATAATATTGATACGCATCGCTAAAGCCGACACTATTGCCGCCATAACTATGGCCGATCATATACTGTTCGTTTTCGGGAAATTCTTCTTTGGCATGTTTAGAAACTGATTTAAAATCCTGTGCCCAGAAAACAAAACCATGTTCTTTTAAAGATTGAATGCTTTGAGAAAGAGAATCTCCTATTCCTCGGTAATCAAAAGTAAATACATTACATCCCTTGGTAGCGAGATATTCTGCAAGTGGGTAATAAATTTTTTGAGGAACTGCCACCGCAGGAGCAAAAACTATTGTTTTATGATTAGGAGATTTAGGAACAAACTCATGTACCGAAATGGGATAATCGTCAAAAGAACGAATAGTGTATGATTCCATGTTTTACTGATTTAATATTGCCGTTTCTGTTCTTTTCATAGCGTTGTTAATATATTTTGGATCATCGTAAATTTGCGTTAATAAAATACCACCCTCGATATCCTGAACCATTTGTTCTGCCAGTAGTAATGCTTTTTCTGTTGAGTGATTCACTTCAAGCAGTTGTTGCAGTCCTAAAATAAAATCCTTAAAAAATGATTGTATTTCTTTTTTATATATGGGGTCGAGGTGAATGGTTTCTAATGCTGTATTTGCCATAATGCACCCACCATCTGAGGCTTTGAATAATTTGTCCAGAAGTAGCTTCATTTTTAGTACTTTTTCATTAAGAGTTAAAGTGTTACTTTCAATAATCCTAAATAGATTGTAATTAAAATAACTGTGAACAGTTGCCAGAACTTCTCTAATTAGATCTTCCTTATTGCTGAAATAATAATAAAAATGAGACTTCTGTATACCACAGGCTTTAGAGAGCTCACTCATGCTACTGTTTTGAACTCCGCGAGAGCGCAGGATAGGGATTATCTTTTTTAGAACTTCTTCTTTGGACGTTTTTACTTTTGGCATTTTATTGAACGTTCGTTAAAATAATAATCAAATATAGTTAGAATTATTAAATAGCATTGTATATTTTTGGTTTAAATTATTAAGCTTATGAATTTGACACAGACAGAAGTGCTGGAACAATGTGCTAAGATGTGTAAAAATACTTTAATGGAAACTTTAGAGATTTCTTTCTGTGAAGTTGGCAAAGATTATTTGGTTGCTAAAATGCCGGTGACTCCCAAGGTGCATCAGCCAGATGGTGTTTTACATGGGGGAGCTATGGTGGCATTAGCAGAGAGTGTGGGCAGTGCTGCATCATTTATTTTTCTTAATGCTAAAGATTTTTATATAAGAGGAATAGAGATTTCTGCAAATCATGTAAAGAGTGTTAAGCAGGGGTATGTGTTTGCGAAAGCAGAAATTTTACATCAAGGCCGTACTACTCAGTTATGGGATATAAAGATAAAGGATGAAGAAGGTAACCTGGTTTCGATAGTTAAGTTGACCACTATTGCGCTTCCTAAAACCAAATAGTATGGATATAGGAGATGTTTATGCGAAAATTGAAGAACAATTAGATCAAAATCTGCCTTTTGTGGTGTATAGAAAAGCTGATTCTATGACACTACATGCTGTTTTTCAGGAAAATAACCAGATGTATGAAGTAGAGGATTATGCTGTTTCGGGATTTGTTTTTGCTCCTTTTGATAGTGCTCATAAAGCTGTTATTATTCCTTCAGAAAAAAGTGACTATTGCACTGCTACCATTTTATCACAAACCATAAGTAACGAAAAAAGAACTTTAGGAAAAATAGATAACGTTCTTTTGGTAGAACCTGAAGCCCAAAAAAAACACATAGAGCTTGTAAAAAAGGGCATTGAAGCAATACAATCTGATCGTTTTAAAAAAGTAGTATTATCTCGAAAAGAGGAGGTTTCGATACCAGATTCTTTTAATAGTCTACATATATTTAAAAACCTAATTCATTTTTATCCAAAAGCTTTTGTGTACCTATGGTACCATCCAAAAATTGGTACATGGATGGGAGCGACTCCAGAAACCTTGATTCGAGTAAAAAGTAATAATTTTTTTACTATGGCTCTGGCGGGTACCCAGCCATATATAAATACTATAGATGTCGATTGGGGGACTAAAGAATTAGTAGAACAGAAAATGGTTACTTCTTTTGTTACGAGCAAATTATCTTCAATTATTAATGATATACAACACTCTAAAACTTATACACATAAAGCTGGTACACTTTTGCATCTGCGTACCGATATTAGTGGGGTTTTGGATAATGAAAATTCAAGAATTGAAAAAATAATCGAAGTATTACATCCCACTCCAGCGGTTTGTGGACTTCCTAAAGATGAGGCTAAATCTTTTATTCTTACTACAGAAGGATATAATCGTAAGTATTATACTGGTTTTCTGGGAGAACTCAATATGAATAAAGATGGTGTTGTTAAATCAAATTTATTTGTAAACCTTCGTTGTATGGAGTTGAGTAATGGTAAAGCAATTCTTTATGTAGGAGGAGGAATAACAAAAGACTCTGATCCAGAGAAAGAATGGGAGGAAACTGTGAAGAAAACAGAGACAATGAAAAGAGTTTTGTTGTAACCAGGGTTAAATTACTTAAAATTCTGGTGTAAATTAGTACGATATTGTAATTTAGCGATTCGAATGAAGAAACGCTTATATTCAAAAATTCCTTTAGCACAATCTATTGTTACCTTATGCGAAGCAAAAGGAATTACTCATATTGTTATTTCGCCAGGATCTCGTAATGCACCACTAATAATTGGTTTTAGTGAACACCCCGATATGCAATGCTATAGTATCGTAGATGAACGATGTGCTGCATTTTTTGCATTAGGTATTGCGCAACAAATCCAAAAACCGGTTGCTTTGGTCTGTTCTTCGGGTAGCGCATTGTTAAACTATTATCCTGCAATTTCAGAAGCATTTTATAGTGATATACCATTAGTGGTTTTAAGTGCAGATCGTCCTATTGAAAGAATTGATATTGGAGACGGACAAACGATTCGTCAAAAAAATGTATTTGAGAACCATATTTTGTACTCGGCTAATTTATATTCTGAGGTTGTTGTAGAAACAAAAATTGATGATCCCAAAATACGTCAAAAACACCATGAAGCTCAAAAACATAATGAAAGAGAAATCAATCTGGCGCTAAATAAAGCAATAGAACGAAAAGGACCAGTACATATTAATGTACCTTTTTATGAGCCTTTATATGATAAACTAGAGCATCCTACTATTGTTTCCAGAAATATCCCGGTAGAAAAACCACATCATCAGTTTTCTGAAGATTTACAATCAGAAATGCGTGAAGAATGGAACCAGGCAAAACGTAAAATGGTATTGATAGGTGTTAATTCACCAGGCACAGTTGAGCAAAAATGGATAGAATATTTTGCCGATGATCCTTCGGTCTTGGTACTAACAGAAACAACATCTAATATTCATCATGAGTCCCATATTAATTGTATTGATCAATTGATTTCTACTTTGAATGAGAACGAATTTAAGGCACTGCAGCCAGATATTCTTTTAACTATTGGAGGTATGGTTGTTTCTAAGCGAATCAAAGCATTTTTGCGACAATATCAACCAAAATCGCACTGGCATATTGATTCGAAAAAAGCATATGACACCTATTTTTGCCTTACAGAGCACATAAAATTGCAACCCAATGTGTTCTTCTCGCGTTTTTTTTACAAAATGAAGAGCATCGATAGTACTTATAAACCTTTTTGGGTTTCTATTAGAGATGATCGTAGATTAAAACATGCAGCATATCTTGATAAAATCCCTTTTACCGATCTTAAAGCGTTTGAAGTTATTTTTGATAGTATTACAGATGGGCAAATGATACAGTTAAGTAATAGTTCTACTGTTCGTTATGCGCAACTATTTACACTAAATCCAACTTTTCAGGTGTTCTGTAATAGAGGAACAAGTGGTATCGATGGAAGTACATCTACTGCTATTGGGGCAGCTCTGACTTCGGGAGTGCCTACAACTTTGATAACTGGAGATCTGAGTTTCTTTTATGATAGTAATGGGTTATGGAATGAATATATTCCTTCGAATTTCAAAATTATTGTTATTAATAATGAAGGAGGAGGGATATTCAGAATTTTACCAGGAAAAGAGGAAAGTGTTAATTTTGAAACATATTTTGAAACGACACATCATCTTACGGCAATACATTTATGTAAAATGTTTGGTTTTGAATATCATACTGCGCATACTCTTGAAGAATTAGTTCATGAATCTAAAAAAGTATATGAAAATGATCATATGCCTCAACTACTTGAAGTTTTTACGCCTCGAAAAGAAAATGATAGTACTTTAGTCGATTATTTTAAGCATTTTGTCTAATTTCCTTGTTTTAATATGCTTTGTAGGTGGATTATTAATGAATAATTCATCTATATTTGATCTGGAAAAAAAATGAACTAAAAACCTGAAAACACATTTATCCTATGAGTAAAAGAGATGAATTAATCACAAAATACGCCGCAGATATCAAAGATAAAATTGGTCAGACTCCAGATATGGACCTTTTAACCAAGGTTACTATTGGATGTGGTCCTTCAATTTACAATGCAGATGCTGCTACAGTATCTGGTTCGGATCAAAGTGAATTAGATACCGTAAAGAAAAACTTTTTAATCAATAAACTTGGTCTTTCTGATGGATCAAAGCTAGATGAAGGTATTGCTTCTGTAATTGAAGCTTATGGTAAATCAAACCGTAATAAGTATAGAGCGGTTGTTTATTACCTTTTGACAAAACATTTCGGAAAAGAATCTGTTTATAAATAGTATACGATTTTCTACAACAAAAAAAGGTGTTCATTGCAATGAACACCTTTTTTTGTAGAATTTAGATAAACAGGAGGATTAAAGAATTATCTTTGCGCAAAAAAATAGACATGCTTAAGCTTGGGGAATACAATATGTTAGAGATTGTTAGAGAGAGAGATCAAGGGATTTACCTTTGTGACGAAGAAGGGGACGAGGTTTTATTACCTAATAAGTATGTACCAGAACAATTTCAAATAAGAGATGTTTTAAAGGTATTTGTGTATTTGGATAGCTCAGAACGTATTGTTGCTACTACCTTAGAACCTTTTGCAACTGTAAAATCTTTTGCCTATTTAAAATGTACAAACGTATCAGAAATTGGTGCTTTTCTGGATTGGGGATTAGAAAAAGATCTTTTTGTTCCGTTTAGAGAACAATCTTCAAAAATGAGAGTAGGTAGCTGGTACCTTGTTTATGTATACCTTGATGAAGAAACCAATCGACTTGTTGCATCAAGTAAGACCAACGCTTTTTTAGATAATTCTTTAGTTTTACTGTCTTCATATGATGAAGTTGATCTTATCGCTTCTCATCCTTCACCACAAGGTTGGAATATGATTGTAAATCAAAAACATCTGGGGTTAGTATATAGTGATGAAATTTTTCAAAAGATTACACCAGGAGATCAGCTTAAAGGGTTTGTGAAAAAAGTTCGCCCTGATGGCAAGATAGACCTTACATTACAACGACATGGATTTAGAGGAATAGAACCAAATGCAGAGCAGGTTTTAAAAGAGTTAAAATCTAGTGGCGGTTTTATTGATCTAAATGATAAATCGGATCCAGAAGATATTAAAGAAGTTTTTCAATTAAGTAAGAAAAGTTTTAAAAAAGCTATCGGATCACTGTATAAAGAAAGAAAAATTATTATCGAGAAAGAAGGAATACGTCTGGTAGAGTAGATCAAAAATACAATCCATAGTTATAGTTAAAGGAGAAGTTATTTTTTACTTATTTTATTTGGATTAAATCTAAATAAAAAGTATTTTAGCGGCCGTTAATTATGGAATTAATTTTTTCTTCAACATATTACTCCTCTTATCAATCATCAACAGAGCGATGTTATTATATTGATTTTGGCCATAAAATGGTTAAAATTTCTTTCTGTCAATTGCTTAGCCTAAGATATAAGGCAAAACAAATGTCTACATTTGACTATATAGATGATTTACTTAATCATAATGACACTGTATTATTATCGTTATGTGATAAAGAACATTTAATTTTATTAGACACATTAATGGTGTTGGATTTTGTAGATCTTATGAAAGGAACATTTGCAATGATAGAATTAAATGCTATGTTGGTATCATGATATTTTGATATTAGATTTAGACTTACTATAAATTAAGTATCGATTAAGTTTTACATCTGGATTTTCTATACTTTTATTAAAAATATTGGAAAATGGAAAATCTAACACGACAAGAAATAAGCATTAATCTAGAGGTAATGGATATGCTTAATAAGCAAATAGAGAAAGAACAAAAGGCTTCGTCACTGTATTTAGCAATGGCTTCATGGTGTGATCAGAAAACGCTTGTAAATAGTGCTTCCTTTTTTTATAAACAAGCGCAAGAGGAAAGAGAGCATATGATGAAAATTTTTAAATTCATTAATGATACAGGTGGGTCTGCTTATTCTCCTAATGTCTCTAATATTACTCATGAATTTTCTTCGCTTCGAGAAATTTTTGAAATGACGCTTAATCATGAGATATCTATCACGCAATCTATATACAAAATTGTTGCAAAATGCAGGCAGGTAAATGATTTTGGCTCAGAGAACTTTTTGATGTGGTTTGTAGAAGAACAGCTAGAGGAAGAAGAAACTATCAAAGATATTTTAGATATGTTTGATTTATCTGGAGATATGCCACTTCAATTCATCGACGAAAGAATTCCTGTTGGTAAATAACCGTATCAAAAAGATTTTAAACCAAAATAAATAAGAGTTTTAGATTTTTTTAGCAGGATAAATTAGTATGCCAAACCTGTGATAGGGCAGAAAGCACCACTGTACAAACTAGCATCTTTATATGCCGTGTTTTTTATACCTCCTTTATTGTTAGGGTTGTAACCGTTACCGTATACCCTAAAACCAGATGTTTTAGGCTGTGGGATTGCAACATTATATTTTGATGAAATATTTTTATATTTTGGAGTATCAATATACATCGTATAACTTTTTTTAAAAGCTTGCTGTCTTAAATCTACGGTCAAATCTACTTCCTGTAATTGATATTTTTGAGTTTCAACCTCTTTTTTATGCATTACCAGTGGAGCGCTTAGTTGTTCCCATTCTATGGCTATGGTTTGTATGGCATCTTCTTGTCCATATGATAAAAAGCTGATGCTTCCGATAAGTAGTACTAAAAAAACTTTCATAATGGTAAATATATTATCAATTCAGAATAAAACCATCAAAAACTATACTAAAATCTATTTTTTATTTGAAATAAAATTAAAAATTAGGGGATTTACCCTGTAATTGATGCAGTGAGATATAGTATATTGTAGTATTTTTGAGGATACAAAAAAACATATTAATGAGTTCAATAGATTGGAAAACTGTAAAGGAATACAAAGATATTACCTATAAAAAATCGGGAGGTGTTGCAAGAATAGCATTTAACAGACCAAATGTACGTAATGCTTTTAGGCCAAATACAACAAGTGAACTTTATGATGCTTTTTATGATGTACAAGAAGATACATCTATAGGTGTGGTTTTGCTTTCTGCAGAAGGACCTTCGACAAAAGACGGAGTATATAGTTTTTGTAGTGGAGGAGATCAAAAATCTAGAGGTCACCAGGGATATGTGGGAGATGATGGTAGACACAGGTTAAATATCTTAGAAGTACAAAGGCTTATTAGATTTATGCCAAAAGTTGTTATTGCAGTTGTACCAGGATGGGCTGTAGGAGGAGGGCATAGCCTTCATGTAGTTTGTGATCTTACTCTGGCAAGTAAAGAACATGCTATTTTTAAACAAACCGATGCAGATGTTACAAGTTTTGACGGAGGATATGGTTCTGCTTATTTAGCAAAGATGGTTGGGCAAAAAAAAGCACGTGAAATTTTCTTTTTAGGAAGAAATTACTCGGCGCAGGATGCTTATGAAATGGGAATGGTAAATGCAGTGATTCCTCATGACGACCTTGAAAATACGGCATATGAATGGGCGCAAGAAATACTTGAGAAATCACCAACATCTATCAAAATGTTAAAATTTGCAATGAATCTTACAGATGATGGTATGGTAGGGCAACAGGTATTTGCTGGAGAAGCAACACGACTAGCATATATGACAGATGAAGCCAAAGAAGGAAGAGATGCGTTTCTTGAAAAAAGAAAACCAGATTTTAAAAACATTAAATGGATGCCTTAGTTTTTGTAATTATTAATCTTTCCTAAAATAAGAATTTTACCTTAGCATACAATGGATAAGAAGGAAGAAGAGCTTATATCGATGCATTATCAGATGGAAAAAACTGATATCAAACAGCAACGGCTGGAGGATCGACTTATCTCTATTTCTGAAGATTTAAAGAGAAGTAAAAGAAGACGTAATTTTTATTTTATATTTATTCTTATTTTGATGTTGTTGCTAACCGCAGGGAGTCTCTACGTGATCCTCGGGAAAAAGGAAAATACTACCAACATTGATTCTTTAGAAGGAGAAGTGGATGTTCAGCAACTTATATTTGAAAATGATTCTTTACAAAAGGAAGTGAATAAACTTAAAACTGATATTTCTAAGTATCAAAATGAAGAACTATCAAATAAGGCAAATTCGACAACTTCTCTTTCGGATGGTATTGGAGATGCAAAGAAAGAAGAAGAGGGTGCTAAAGATGGTAAGTCTAAACTAAAGTTTGAAAGGAAATATTGTTACATAAACAAGGTGTATAAAAGCAATGATGTTGTTTTTATAGAAGCAGATATTATAGAGTATTATCAGGGTAGAAAAGCAGTTAAAAAAGCTAAAGAATTAGGGAAAGCTGAATATGATTTGGATAAAAATGGAGATACATTGTATTTTTTATATAATAATTATTATATTCATAACCAGAGTTCTAAGTCTAAAATATTAGAGCTTGACGATAAGGCGAGGGTGAAGATTGAAAATATTAATCAAATTTCTTCCGGTTTTCCATTAAAGGCTTTCCAGAAAGTAATAACAGACAGACCTGTTTTAATTTTGGAAATTAGTAATGGAATAGTATATAAAATAACCGAACAGAAACTCCCTTAAGCATTGTTTAAAAAATATCTTTAGAATAACTAACTAAACTTTTGAAGCTACCCCCCACAATGAAAGTTATGAAAGATGAGGATCTTCTATCTCTACATTACCAGATAGAAAAAGCCGAAATTAAACAGAAAAAGCTCGAAGACCTTCTGGATGAAGAGTCGGATAGGCTAAAAAAAAGTAAGAAATCTAATAGACTATTTGGGTCATTCTCACTAGTTCTATTTCTATTAACTATTTTTCTTGTAGCCAATGCTTTTTATTTTAGCAAACCACCATCAAAAAATGGCAAAGCAGGGATTAGTGAGCTTTCTGTAGTAAAACGAGAGCTGGCTTCTGCTAAGGAAGAATTAAAAGCATTAAAAAAAGAAAAAATTAACCTTAAAGAAATCAAAAACCTATACCTGTATAGAAGTTTGATTAAGAAAGATACTGTGTATTCAGTACAGTTAAAAGCATTTAATGCAAAAAACACCCCTGCTATTTCTGAGAAATTTACAAATACACTTATTTATAGTGATACTTCATTCTATAAAATGAGTTTAGGTATTTTTGAAACCTTGGCCGAAGCTCAGGATTTTAGAAAAACACTAATAGCATCAGGGTTTGATAAGAGAATATTTGTAATATCCTATAAAGATGGAAAACGATTAAAAATTGAAGACTTTCAGTAGCTAATTATCTTAATTTAGGGAAATTAACCGGATCTGTTTCATTTATAATGGCATACACATTTTCGAAAATATCTTCTATAGAAGGTTTGCTAAAATAGTCTCCATCAGTTCCAAAAGCAGGTCTATGCGGTTGTGCACTTAAAGTCTGTGGTTTGCTGTCAAGATATTGATACACGTTTTGTTCATCAATCAATTTGTGTAAAATATATCCGGTAGCACCACCTGGTACGTCTTCATCAATAATCAATAATCGGTTGGTCTTGGCAACACTTTTAACAATATCATGATTTAAATCAAAAGGAAGTAAAGACTGTACATCGATTATTTCGGCATTAATTCCTACCGATAGTAATTCTTTTGCAGCTTGTTCAACCAATCGCAATGTAGAGCCATAGGATACCAAGGTGATATCTGTTCCTTCTTTAACTGTTTCAACAATACCAATTGGTGTTCTGATTTCGGATAAATTAGTAGGCATCTTTTCTTTTAGACGATATCCATTAAGACATTCTACAACTATGGCAGGTTCGTCACTATCCATTAATGTGTTATAAAAACCAGCGGCTTTAGTCATATTTCGAGGTACAAGAATATGAATACCTCTTAGTAAATGAATAAGGCCACCCATTTGAGAACCAGAATGCCATATTCCTTCTAGTCTATGTCCTCGGGTTCTTATAATTAGAGGGGCCTTTTGTTTTGCAAAAGTTCTATATCGTAGTGTAGCAAGGTCATCACTTAATCCTTGTATACAATATAAAATATAATCTAAATATTGGATTTCTGCAATGGGTCTAAGCCCTCGCATAGCCATCCCAATTCCTTGTCCTATTATTGTAGCTTCTCTAATACCGGTATCAGACACTCTGGTTTCTCCAAACTTTTCCTGAAGCCCTTCAAGTCCTTGATTTACATCACCAATTTTACCGCTATCTTCTCCAAAAATAAGAGCTTCGGGAATTCTGCTAAACAGCTTTTCGAAGTTATCTCTTAAAATAACTCTACCATCAACTTGTGGTGTATTGGTATCGTATTGAGCTTTTACTTCCTCTACATGAATAGCACTAGAGTCATTTTCATTATATAAATGGCTACTATATTTTGGTTGAATACGAGAAATGTAATTATTTATCCATTCCTGAAGTTTAGATTTTTCTACAAAATTTTCTTTTGTAATGTATTGTAATGTTTTTCTTGTAGCTTCAAGAATATCTCTGCGTATCGGTTCTTCTTTTGAAGTTAAAACATTAACCAGAGGAGAAATGAAGTTTTTATTAGCACTTTTATTTTCGACAGATTTAAGAATTTCTAATGCTTCTTTTTGTTCTGATTTAATTTCAGACAAATAAGCATTCCAGGCTTCTGTTTTTCCTTTTCTTACTTCTTTTTTTGCAGCTTTTTCAAAATCCAGAAGCTCTTCTACTGTTGCAATATTATGTTCAATAATCCACTCTTTAAACTTTTTGTTGCAATCATATTCGCGTTCCCAATTTAATCGCTCTTCACTTTTGTATCTTTCGTGAGATCCAGAAGTAGAGTGTCCTTGTGGTTGTGTTAATTCTTTAACATGAATAATAACAGGAATATGTTTTTCACGTGCTAATTTTTCGGCTTTTTCATAAGCATCCATTAGTGCAGGGTAGTCCCAACCATTAACTTTTAAGATTTCATAACCTTCGTGATTTTCATCACGTCTAAAGCCTTCTAGAATTAGAGAAATATCTTCTTTGGTTGTTTGATGCTTTGCATGAACAGAGATACCATATTCATCATCCCAAACACTAACCACCATTGGTACCTGTAGTACACCTCCTGCATTAATAGTTTCCCAAAACAAACCTTCACTGGTACTTGCATTACCAATAGTTCCCCATGCTACTTCGTTTCCTTTACTAGAGAAATTAGAATGATTAGTAATGCTTTTTTCGTTACGATATACCTTTGATGCCTGAGCAAGACCTAGTAATCTTGGCATTTGGCCAGCGGTAGGAGAAATATCTGCACTCGAGTTCTTTTGTTGCATCAGGTTTTTCCATGTGCCATCTTCATTAAGACTGTGAGTAGAAAAATGACCTCCCATTTGTCTTCCTGCAGCAAAAGGTTCTTTATTGATATCTGTATGGGCGTATAATCCGGCAAAGAATTGTTCTACCGTATATTGATCAATAGCCATCATAAATGTTTGATCTCTGTAGTATCCCGATCTAAAGTCACCATCACGAAAAACTCTGGCCATAGCAAGTTGTGGTAACTCTTTTCCTCCTCCAAAAATTCCAAACTTAGATTTACCTGTCAATACTTCTCGTCTTCCCAGTAAACTACATTCTCTACTAATCAATGCTATTTTGTAGTCTCTAAGTATTTGATCTCTATATTCTTCGAATGAAATATTAGATGAAGTAATGGTTTCAGGCTGCATGTGAACGGTGTTTTTAATGTTTTGCAAATTTAGCTAAAATCCTAGCCATTTGCAAGGTCGAAACTCTTAATTTTTTTGAATATAATTCATTAAAACTGTATTTTTATTGATGAATTATAGTTTTTGGACATTATTTTAAGGATTGGTTAACAAATGTTCAAAATTTTCACATTTATTTTTCAGTATAACTTTTTGTAAGAAGATTAATACCATTCTCTGGTAAAAAGACCTATTAATGTTTCTGGGCTTAATGTTATGATAAATCGAATTTGCTCTTCGTAATTTGGCTGTGATATTTCCCATCCCTTATTAGACACTACAGGAAAAAAGACCTCGAAGTAATCTGCTACTAAACTAAGTCTAACTCCTGCATCATAGACAAACTTAGGGGAGATGTTTTTATTCTTTACCAGTCCTACATCTCCATATACATAAATCCATTTCCATAAATTGGTATTTGCATTAAGGGTAGTGATCCATTGATTGGCAAAAGGGTATTCGAGTTGTGATTTAAACCCTCCTTCTGCCAAAATAATCTGCTGGCTTACCAAACCAGTATCTTCACTACGTCCAAGGTAATTATAATCGAATAAATAATCTGTAGGTCTGTCTAGTGCAAAACTAAAGAAATCACCATCTTTTTCTGTATCATTAAAAAGAAAAGACCCAGCAAATAGACGTAAATTTAATTGTCGATTATTAAGAAACAGTTTCCTGTAATTTACAGTAGCTGATAGCTTACTAAAATTTTTTGATATTTGATAATCAACAGTATATCCTAGAAAATCGATAAGGTTAAAATCAGAATATCGATATCTTACATTAAAAACATTATAATCAGGAGTAACAACAGGGTTTTCTTTATCTCGATCTCTAAAAACATTAATATTTCTAAGGAGAAGCCTCTGTTTTTTATTGGATCTAAGATCTTCGGGCCTAAAATGAAAACTTATAGATGATGAAAATCGTTTAAATAATAAATCGGGAGCATAACTAAACATACTACCATTTACCCCATATTGTACTTTATATAATCCATAATCAGACAGTTGTTGTCTATAGGAGATAGATGCTGATCCCAATAATTTATTGGATTTGAAACCATAAGCAGGGGATAGGTTGTACTGAAAATTTCTTTTTATGAAAGTCTTGTTATAAAATTTTGAAGCTAACAAAAAACCATCGTATACATTAAACTCTACTTCGGGAATAAAAAATACTTGAGTATACCTTGGGTCTTCTATATCCTGTAAAAACCTAAACTGTATAGGTTTGTTAAATATCCATTTTAGATTTCTGTAATTATTACGTCTATTTACTTCTGGGATGTTCTGATCATAATCCAATACCAGTTTACTAATATCTTCATTGGCAATTTTTACTTTTTTAGTACCGGTAATACCTGTAACCCAGGTTTTAGAAACCATATCTTTTTTTCTAAATCCAGATAAAGAAACTGGCATTGTGTTATTGCCATTATTCTTAATTGTAACTTCTATCGAATCTTTTTCTTTTTTTACAGACTTTATTTTAAAATCAAGTTTTTCATTGGTTTGCACATAATCTTCAAAAAACCATTCTATATCAAGAGGAGCTATATTGATAAGTGCTTTTTTATACTTTTCAGAATTTGTATATTTTAATACATTTTGAGTGTAAAAATCTTTAATACTCTGATCGACAATGTTATCATCACCCAGGTAATCTTCCAAATATTTAAAACCTACACCTGCCTTATATGCATTTGCAATATTTTTATTAAATTTTACTAATTCATCTTGTGGCTGTAATAAAGGCTGATCTAAAAACAATCGAGCCATATTTTTATAAGCTAAGAAATATTGATCATTAAAGTCCAGATCGGCAACATGAAACCACCGTATACCAATTACTTTACTTAGTTTACCGATAATTTTCATTTCGGGATAATACTGTTCTGTATATGCCATCATTAAGTAGATGTGTATCGCATCTTTTATCCAGGCATCGTATCTGGGGTTTATAATAATAGTTCTTTCAAGATAATTTTCGGTAATTGTCTTAAGTTGTTTGATTTCAAACTGAAAACCGTCGGGAAAAGGTCTTAATATATCGGGTAATTGATTTAGTCCATATACAGGGTTACTTTTGTAATCATTTTCAGAAATTACAATCTTGTCAAAAGGATATGGGCCTAATTTCTTTTGTAAAAATTCAATAATTCTATCGGTTGCTACCGATTTCATTTCTGGCATTAAATCATTGTCATCTATATTGCTTATAAACTGAACACCATCAGAAGGGAAACTATAGAAAGAAGATGTTTTTTCTAAGTACAAGTTTGCTTCATTTCTTTTGTTGCCTTCGAGTTGTATAGTTTTGGTTGTTTCATCCTTTGATAGAATGCTATTTTTTTGTTTTAGATCACTAACTATTTCATAAGCAGAAGGCAAAGTGAAATGAATTTGATAATCTGCAATAGGAGCATATAGGTCATCTAGGTTTTTATGGCTATAGATATTCCACTTTGTATCATATACGGCTGGAAGGATATACCAATATTTTAAGCTAAAATTTCCGTTAGGGTGATATCCGTACCTGGTAAATTTGCTGCTTGCAATTTTAATTTGATATTTTAAAAGAAAGGTTTGATTTTCTCCTGGGTAAATAGGTTTAGAAGATTTTACCCATAATATATCCTGGATTCCATCGTGCCGTCCCCACTGTAGAGGTTGTGATTCTTTATCACTGACATTTTGGATTATAGT
The DNA here is from genome assembly GCF_943373825.1 of Aquimarina spinulae. NCBI lineage: Bacteria > Pseudomonadati > Bacteroidota > Flavobacteriia > Flavobacteriales > Flavobacteriaceae > Aquimarina > Aquimarina spinulae. The sequence goes on from NZ_CALSBP010000003.1 coordinate 62,823, forward strand.
TCCTCCTCGTTCTTCGTCTTTGGCAAAGTAAAAACGTTTTATGAAATCTTCTGCAAACCTTTTACCAAGGGGAGTGGTCTTATCAGAGAAGCTATTGGCCCAATCATGAAAGAATATTTGTGTAAGCGTATCTTTTGATAAATTGGTATAAGTAACTTCCTGTTCTATAGTTATTATCTTTTTTTTGGAGTCTAGATTAGCATTTATAATAATATTATGCTGTGCAGACCCTAAGGTAAGCGCAAAAAAGAAAATTATAAAACTATATATTTTTAAAATATTCAACTTTTATATGTAATTAAAAGGTGTTTTTTAAGATATAAATCAAAAAGGAATATTGTTACCTGTTTGGTCTTGTCTATTAAAACTTTATTAACTATAGGCAGTGCCTTACTATGATACTCTTCAAAATCGATTTTATATTAATAATTGATTTGATAACAAAATGAATTAGAAATTCGGACTTAAATTATACTGAGTATAAAATTTATCTAAAATATCTAATACTTCACCAGGGGTGTCTACAATATGTATTAGGTCTAAATCCTCGGGACTTATATTTCCGAATTTTTGGAGTAATGTGCTTTTTACCCAATCGATTAGTCCGCCCCAAAACTCTGTACTTACCAGTATAATTGGGAATTTTGCTATTTTTTTGGTTTGTATTAATGTTATTGCTTCGAATAATTCATCCAAAGTTCCGAACCCTCCTGGCATAACTACAAATCCCTGAGAATATTTTACGAACATCACTTTACGTACAAAAAAATAGTCAAAATCCAAGCTTTTATCACTGTCGATATATGGATTGTCATGTTGTTCAAAAGGTAAATCTATATTAAGCCCTACAGAGGTTCCTCCTCCCAGATGTGCTCCTTTATTTCCTGCTTCCATTATACCGGGACCACCGCCAGTAATAACTCCGTAACCCTGATCCACAATTTCTTTGGCAACATCTACAGCTAATTGGTAGTACTTATCATCTGTTTTTGTACGAGCAGATCCAAAAATAGATACACAGGGCCCTATTTTACTCATTTTTTCAAACCCATTAACAAATTCTCCCATAATCTTGAAGATTGCCCATGAATCATTTGTCTTTATTTCATTCCAGCCTTTATGGTGTTGCTCTTTTCTCATAATTTATTTTTTAAATATTGTTGCTTACAGCTCATTCTTTAAAAACTGAGCGGTATAGCTTTTTTTATCTTTTATAATTTCTTCTGGTGTTCCTGTAGCTACAATTTTCCCTCCATTTTTCCCTCCTTCATATCCGATATCAACAATATAGTCAGCCATTTTGATTACATCCAGATTATGTTCAATAATTAAAACTGTATTTCCTTTATTTACCAATTCATTTAGTACGTCCATCAAAACACGAATATCTTCAAAATGAAGACCCGTTGTAGGTTCGTCAAGAATATAAAAAGTGTTACCGGTATCTCTTTTTGATAGTTCTGTTGCTAGTTTGATACGTTGTGCTTCACCACCAGATAGTGTAGTTGATTGTTGCCCAAGAGTAATATATCCTAAACCAACATTTTGAATAGTTTTCAATTTTCTTGAAATCTTGGGGATATGTTCAAAGAATACACAGGATTCATTGATTGTCATTTCTAAGACATCAGAAATGGATTTTCCTTTATATCGAATCTCTAAAGTTTCTCTATTAAATCGTTTTCCCTGGCAGGTTTCGCATTCTACATATACATCGGGTAAGAAATTCATTTCTATTACCCTTAATCCACCACCTTTGCAGGTTTCACATCTTCCTCCTTGAACATTAAAGCTAAAACGTCCCGGTTTGTATCCACGAATCATGGCTTCGGGAGTTTTGGCAAATAAGCTTCTTATTTCAGAAAAAACACCTGTATATGTTGCAGGGTTTGACCTAGGTGTACGACCTATAGGTGATTGATTAATATCAATTACTTTATCCGAGTGTTCGAGACCTTTGATGCTTTTATATGGCATTGGTTTTTTTACACCATTAAAATAATATGCATTTAAAATAGGGTAGAGTGTCTCGTTGATGAGTGTAGATTTTCCGCTACCCGAAACCCCGGTAACAGCAATCATTTTGCCTAAAGGAATATCAATAGATACGTTTTTTAGGTTATTTCCTGTAGCTCCCTTTAGTGAAATGGTTTTTCCGTTTCCTTTCCTACGTTTGGCAGGAGTTTCAATTTGTCTTTTTCCACTTAAATAATCTGCTGTAAGTGTATCGTGTTGTTGTAATTCTTCTGGAGTACCTTCGCTAATAATTTCTCCACCGTGTTTCCCGGCCAAAGGGCCAATATCGATAACATGATCAGCGCGTTCTATCATATCCTTATCGTGTTCTACAACGATAACAGAATTACCGATATCCCGTAACTGGATTAGTGAATTGATTAGTTTCTGATTATCTCTCTGATGTAAACCGATACTGGGTTCGTCGAGAATGTATAAAACTCCAACCAGTTGCGAACCGATTTGAGTAGCTAATCGTATACGTTGTGCCTCGCCACCAGAAAGTGATTTGCTACTTCGGTTTAAAGATAAATAGGTAAGCCCTACATCTACCAAAAATTGAAGTCTGGCATTAATTTCCTTTAATATTTCTCCGGAAATCTTATTTTGTTTTTCGCTTAAATGCTCGGGAAGAGATTTAAACCATTCAGAAAGCTCACTAATGTCCATTGCAGATAATTCGGCAATATTCTTTGTATTTACTTTGAAATATAAAGATTCTTTACGTAGTCTTGATCCTTTGCATGATGGACATTGAATATTATCCATAAAATCTTTGGCCCATCTTCTTAATGAGGTCGAATCATTATTTTTATATGTATTATCGATAAACGAAGCTACGCCTTCAAAATCAATTTTATAGTCTCTGGTAACTCCAAGAGATTTGCTATTTACAGTAAACTTTTCTTTTCCGCCATGAAGGATAATTTGCATGGCTTCTTCTGGGATTTTTTTTATAGGATCACTTAATTTAAAATCATAGCGTTGTGCGATTAATTCTAATTGTTTAAAAATCCAATTGTTTTTTTGAGGTCCCTGTGGAGCTAAGCCTCCATTTTTTATCGATATAGCATCATCAGGGATGATCTTTTTTAGATTTACTTCATATAGATTTCCTATACCATTACATTTAGGGCAGGCTCCTTTTGGAGAGTTAAATGAAAAGTTATTAGGTTCTGGGTTGGGATAAGAAATACCACTAGATGGGCACATTAAATTTCGACTAAAGAAGCGAGCTTCCTGAGATTCTTGCTCAATCACCATCAATACATCATTACCGTGGTACATTGCAGTATTGATCGTCTCCATTAGACGTTTTGAATTATCCTGGTCTTTGGTGACCTTTAATCGATCAATAACGATTTCGATATCATGAGTTTTATAACGATCGAGCTTCATACCTTTGGTGATATCTTTAATCTCTCCATTAGTACGCACTTTTACAAAACCTTGTTTTGCAATTTGCTCAAATAGCTCTCGATAATGCCCTTTTCTAGAACGAACAATAGGAGCCAGAATGCTTATCTTTTTTTCGGTAAAATCTTTTAAAATTAGATTCTTGATCTGCTCATCACTATAGCTTACCATTTTTTCTCCGGTATTAAAGCTATAAGCATCACTTCCTCTTGAGAATAATAATCTGAGAAAGTCATAAATTTCGGTGATGGTTCCAACCGTACTACGTGGACTTTTACTGGTTGTTTTTTGCTCGATTGCAATAACAGGAGAGAGTCCATCAATCTTATCGACATCTGGTCGCTCTAATCCTCCTAAAAATTGTCTTGCATAGGCAGAAAAAGTCTCTATATAACGTCGTTGCCCTTCTGCGTAAATGGTGTCAAAGGCCAAAGAAGATTTACCAGATCCCGATAAACCTGTAATCACTACTAATTTTTCACGAGGTATGGTAACGTCGATATTTTTCAAGTTGTGAACACGTGCTCCTAAAACCTCAATATTTTCTTCTGATGTAACCATAAATTTTAAACCAAGATTGCAAATGTAGTTATTTGACAGCGTTTTGTGAAATTGGAAAAGTTTCAGTCATGTTAAATCAACATTTTTGTTATAGATATACGTTTTTTATTTTGTAAAAATGCTTTTAATTAACTGAAAAACAGTATTTTAAGTAGGTGTAAAACATAAAATCAACGTATTAATTTTCTTTCAATATAAAATTCATGTAAGAATTTTGTTTTAACAAGTAAGAAGTTTTATGAAATTTTGAATACCAGCATTCTAAAAAAAAAATATTACGGATTATTAGACATTTATTTGAATTTAAGATCAATTTTTAGAAATAAAAATATCTAACAAAATGTTCTTTTTCAATGATTTTTTTGATCAAACTGGTTTTTTTAATGATGTTTTTTTAGTTTTTTAACTAAAACATTGAATGATTTGTATTTTTTAGAACTACCCGTGAACTTTTTTAAATCGGTATGTAGAATTAGTAACTTAATTATTCACAAACTCTTTGAAGTTTTTACTATTGATCGTATAAATAGCCCAATGTAGTCAATAGAAGAATTCTTCAAAACTAAAACTAAACACGATGAAAAACATGTTCAAAATTGCAATTACCTTTTTTATGGTAATAAATTTTATGCAGGCTCAACAGTCGCAGCATACACCTAGTGAGTTGGTAAAACAACAAAAAACACAGGGTTCTGATTTTCAAGACGTTAAATTGTTTAGCTTAATGACAGCTAAGCAAAAATCGAATGTACAATTACCAAAAGAGGTTAAAGATTATACTTTATTTTCTTTAGATGCTAAAAAAATGGCCTCTATGAAGTCTAATGCTCCCAAAACTATGAATTTGGAAATTCCAGGGCAAAAATCTTCTATGGTACTAGAATTGGTTAAAGTTGATATTGCTACAGATGATTTTAAAGTTGTAGAAATGCCTTCTGGTAAAGTTGTTAAATCGGATAAAACTGTTTCTCATTATAGAGGAGTAGTACGAGGTAAAACAAACTCTATTGCCGCCATTAGTTTATTAGATGGCGAAGTCTCGGGTGTTATCAGTATAAGTGGCGAAAACGGCAACCTTGTTATGGGGCGATTAGAAAACAGTTCAGAACACATTATGTATGAGGATAATAATTTACTTCATTTACAAGATTTTACTTGTAATACCGAAGCGAATTATGAAGGATATACAGAAGAAGAACTTTCAGACAATCCTTCTGCCAGTAAAGCAGCAGAAAAGTGTGTTAAAGTATACTTTGATATAGGGAATGATGTTGTAACGGATAAAGGAGGAAGTCAACAGGCTTCTGATTATTTACAATCTATATTTAATCAGGTAGCTATATTATATTCAAATGATAATATGACTGTAAAAATATCGCAGATAAATGCGTGGACGTCTCAAAATCCTTTTAGCGGGTTATCCGATTATTCAAGTTATAGAGAGCAAAATGGTCTTAATGGAGCAGATCTTGGACATTTTGTTACTTATAATTTCTCTGGTGGTGTGGCATATTTAGGTACTGTTTGTCAGCCAAATTATAGATATGGAGTTTCTGGTATTAACAAAACTTTTAGTAATGTTCCTACCTATTCATTTTCTGTAATGGTAATAGCACACGAGATGGGACATAACCTAGGTTCAAATCATACTCAGGCTTGTGTTTGGAATGGTAATAATACTGCAATTGATGGTTGTTATAATGTAGAAGGAAGTTGTTCTAAACCAGCGATCCCATCAGATGGAGGGACTATTATGAGTTACTGTCACCTTACTAGTGCAGGAATTAACTTCACCAAAGGATTTGGCTCACAACCGGGTAATGTTATTCGTAACAAGATAAGTTCTTCAAGCTGTCTTCAGGCATGTGGTACTACCGGGTGTAATACTGGTGATTCTGCAACTGTAACGTTTAACAATAATACAGATTGTACTTTAGAGTATTTTACAAATAATAGTTCTCAGTTTTCAATTAGTTCTGGTCAAACCAGACAGGTTTCAACTACTAGAGGAGCAAGCTGGGAAGCTAAAAATTCGTCTAATGCTACTGTAGATTCTTTTACGGTTCAATGTAGCCAGGATAGTTATGCTTCTACTGGTAACTGTACGGATGGTGGAATCACCTGCGAAGGAGTGCAACCTTATTCTAGCGGTACTGTATATTCTGTAGGAGATCGTGTAACCTATCAAGGAAGTTTGTATGAGAGAACATCTACTGGTTGGAGAAACCTGGGGCCATGCCCAACTAATCCAAATGATCCATGTGCAGGAGTACAGCCTTATTCTAGTGGTACAACATATTCTGTAGGAGATAAGGTGACGTATCAAGGAAGTTTATACGAAAGAACATCTACTGGTTGGAGAAACCTTGGACGTTGTGGTTCTGCTACTCAAGCTTCTCTACAAAGAGGTGGAGTTTCTGGTGAGCTAAGTATTAAAGCATATCCTAATCCAGCAGATGAAGTTCTTACCATTGAAGTTAGTAATGTATTAAATACTTCTTCTACATTATCTATTAAAGATATTAATGGTAGAGTACTAAAAGTTGTTGATTTAGATACTCCTCCTGGAGGAAAAGATCGTCATACTATAGATATTAGTACATTCTCTCCAGGAATGTATTTTGTTCAGGTAACAGGTTTTAAAAAGACAGTTACCAAAAAAATATCTATAAAATAAGTAGAATATAATATTGGGCTATAATAGAGTGGGGTGCAAGCCCCACTTTTTTATACCTGTTAATCATTCCAGGTTTTAAGATCACTAATTGGGATTCCGAAACCAAGTAATTTATGATGTTGAGAGAGGTGCGCTCCTGTTTTTGTAGTTATCCAGTTTTCCCAGGTAGCTTCGAGCCCTCCAATCGGAATGATTGATACCCACATTTTATAACTTGTAGGTCTATAGTTCTTGTCAACTTTCCAGAGGTACGAATCTCCGGGAGTAGTTCCTCCAGATTGGTAGGTAACCAACAATCCTTTAGTGTCGTTTTCTAAGGTTACTAATTTACGAATCGTTCCTTTGTCAAAAAGCTTATGAGGAGCAATCAACCAAAAAGAGTCATTGTTAAAGTTCACCAATGCTTTTTCTATTATTTTTTTCTTTTTATGATCACCAAGATGCATTGTACTAAGTACTCGGTTTTTTTCTGGAGAATCCAAATGTAAAAGTACGGAGTGATCGTCTATTTTTACAGTTACAGTATTAGATTTTTTATCCCAGAGATAATGGTTTTTATTTCTAAAAGTCCATTGTAAATAATCGGTATTTAGATAGTTATCATGCTTAATAGCATCTAGTATTTTTAATGCAAATTTATCAGCTTCAGGGCCAGGTTTTCCTTCAGGAAGTTTTTCATGTAAAGAAAAATATAAGGTCGCAACCGTAATAGCTACCAATGCGAGTATGCTTAGTAGTAGTATTTTAAAAAGCTTTATAAATTTTTTTCTCAAGAAGTTGTGTTTTAGTATGTATTGTCTTTTGCTAATGTAATGAAATACTAAGAGTGTAGCTTCTCAATATTATGAATAATAGCGTACTTTACAGAAATAGATATTACCGTTTAAATCACTTCAATCATAAAATATAAAATCATTATTCCTTAATACTCAAAATCATAAAGAAGCATAATACTCAAAAGATGTAAGAATCAATTCATCCGATACAATACAGTTGTATTTTGCTTCACCAATAGTATTTAGTAGAACAAAGTAAATATTTCCATTCTCATTCTTTTTATCATGAATAAGAAGTTCCATAATTTTTTTATAATCTCCTGCATCAATATCTATTTTTGGAAATGTAGCCAAAATTACAGCGCTAATATGTTCCAAATCTTCTTTGGTTAAAGAAAGTAATTCTTTAGATATATAAGCCTCCATAATCATCCCTATTGCAATAGCTTCGCCATGAAGTAATGTAGGTTTTTCGGGATGAGTTAGATAAAAAGATTCGATAGCATGACCTAGTGTATGGCCATAATTAAGATACTTACGAATATTTTGCTCGGTAGGGTCTTCAGAAACAATTTTGTTTTTGATCACTACAGAGTCATAAATCATTTGATCCAAATCTTCAAAATTAAGTTGAGAAAGGTCACTTATTTTTTCCCAATATCCCCGATCTTGAATGAGTCCGTGTTTTAGCATTTCGGCAAATCCGCTACACATTTGATTTACCGGTAAAGTAGCCAGATATTCTGTGTCAACAAGAACCATTTCGGATTCACTGATCACACCTACCATATTTTTTAGGTTACCTAAATCAACACCGGTTTTTCCCCCTACAGAGGCGTCTACCATTGCCAGTAGTGAAGTTGGGATATTGATATAACTAATTCCTCTTTTATAGGTACAAGCTATAAAACCACCCAGGTCTGTAATAACACCACCTCCCAGATTAATCATTAGACTTTTTCGATCCATACCTAATTCTGAGAGCGCATTCCAGATACCGCTACATGTTTCGATATTTTTATGGATTTCACCATTTTCTATTTCAATCACTTCGATATCATACTCTTTCTCAATCTTACTCATCAATAAAGATAAACAGTGCTCATGGGTATTATCATCCACGAGGATACATATTTTTGAATGGTTGGCTTTTTCGAGATATGCGTTCAATGCTGTATAGCATTCTTCACCAAAATATACAACAGAGTCTTTTGAAACTATGGGCTTCATATAGTATTAAATTATAGGGAGCGAAATTAAGCAGAATTTATAATAAAATAAACTCGCAAGTTCTATATTTGCAGATATCTTAAAATAAGTGCAATGTATGCATAAGAATTAATCGTATTTCTATGTGCATATTTTTAAAATTAACTTTTGATGAACCAAAACAATTTGTTTGATAATACTGAGACTGCATTTACCTTGAAAAGCGACTCAGAGCTAGAAAGAGCGTACTTTCTGTTTAAAATGATTTCTAATGAACCTTTGGTTAGAATAGGAACTGCGGTTACTAATTTTGCTATAAAAGCACATTTACCAGTTCAAGGATTAATTAGAGCTACTGTTTTTGACCATTTTTGTGGAGGAGTTAGTGAAGAAGATTGTTTATCGGTAGTAGATAATATGTATGGCAAGAAGGTGTGTTCTGTATTAGACTATTCGGTAGAAGGAAAAGAAGAGGAGGCCCAATTTGATGCAGTGTTAGAAAAAACGATAAAACTCTTGGAGTTTGCAGATCAAAAAGACGCAATGCCTTTTGGAGTATTTAAACCTACGGGGTTTGGTCGTTTTTTAATTTGGCAAAAGAAAACCGAAGGAACTCCTTTAAACGCAGAAGAGGAAAAAGAATGGGAGCGTATCGAAGAACGTTTTGATATGGTGTGTAAAAAAGCCCATGATTGCGATGTAGCGTTACTGATTGATGGAGAAGAGAGCTGGATGCAGGATGCTGCTGATGAATTGGTGGCAAAAATGATGAGAAAGTACAATAAAGAAAAAGCAATAGTATATAATACATTGCAACTTTATAGACACGATCGTCTGGAGTATTTACAAAAATTACACGAAGAAGCACGAGTATATGATTTTAAGATTGGTGTAAAAATTGTGCGTGGCGCATATATGGAAAAGGAAAATGAACGCGCTAAGGAAAAAGGATATCCTACTCCTATTTGTAAAGATAAACAACATACAGATCAGAATTTTGATACTACAATGAAATATATTCTTGAAAACATAGAGGATATCTCTGTTTTTATAGGAACGCATAATGAAGATAGTAGTTACCTGGCGATGAAGTTAATGGCAGAACTTAATATCGGTAAAGATGATTTTAGAGTTTGGTTTGGTCAATTGTATGGAATGAGTGACCATATAAGTTTTAATCAGGCTGCAGAAGGATACAATGTGGCAAAATATTTGCCTTTTGGCCCTGTACGGGATGTAATGCCATATCTAATTCGTAGAGCAGAAGAAAATACTTCGGTTGCCGGACAAACCAGCAGAGAATTGAACCTACTTTCTCAAGAAAAGAAAAGAAGAAGACTATAGGATATCCTTAGAAGTTTTGAAACATGCGATAGAATAGGAGGGTAGTATTATAGTGTAAGTTTTATAATTTAAAGAATATGAAATGAATCTAAACCAAGTTACCATACCATCTCTTGATGTTTCTACCTCTATTTCTTTTTATAAGAAACTAGGATTACATCTTATTGTTGAATCATTACCACAGTATGCACGTTTTGAATGTGTAGATGGTGATGCTACTTTTTCTATTCACCTGGTTGATGTATTGCCCGAAAATAATGGTGTACATGTATATTTTGAAACTGAAAAATTAGACAAAGAAGTAGAACGCCTTATTAACGAAGGGCTGCAATTTGATCTATTGCCTACAGATCAACGCTGGTTATGGAGGGAAGCAAGGCTTAAAGATCCCGACGGAAACCTAATCATTTTATATTTTGCAGGAGATAATAGAAAAAATCCGCCCTGGAGAATAAACTAACGTATTGATATCTATTTTTATGAGTCATCCAGTCATCGATAAAACTTTTGAAAACCAAGATTTTTCTAATCAAAAACTACCATCAAGAGAATATGATAATTGCACATTCGTAAACTGTAATTTTTCTAAGACAGATATGTCTGTGGTTACTTTTTTAGAATGTAGATTTGATACCTGTAATTTTAGTACAGTAATGATGAAAGAGACTTCTTTTCAGGAAGTTGTTTTTGAAGCTTGTAAAATGCTGGGGTTAGATTTTAGTACATGCAACGATTTTCTATTTGAAGTAGAGTTTGATCATTGCAATCTTGATTATGTATCTTTTTATGGCTTTTCTATGAAAAATATTACGTTTAACGATTGTAGTTTAAAAGAAGCAGATTTTACAGATGCTAATCTTACAGGTTCGGCCTTGTCTAATTGTAATTTATCTGGAGCAATTTTTGAAAGAACTATTGCCGAGAAAGTTGATTTTAGAACTGCCAAAAACTTTATAATCGATCCAGAAATCAACAAATTAAAGAAAGCAAAGTTTAGTACATCGGGACTTATAGGGCTGTTAACAAAATATGATTTGATTATAGAATAAACATTGTTTAATTAGGTATAAGTAGTTTTTGTTTCAAAAATATTAATTTTGAATGCTAACTTGCATATATAAAAAACACCCAGAATTTCTATGTTTACATTTCAAAAGAAGTACTTTTTTTTAACAATTTTTATCTTTTTGATTGAAATTCTGATTGCACTTTTTGTAGATGATAAGATTATTCGCCCATATTTGGGAGATACTATTGTTGTAATATTGATCTATTGTTTTTTTAGGAGCTTTTTAAAGGGAAAAGCAGAACTAATTGCAATAGGTACTTTGATTTTTTCATATACAATTGAAATTTTACAGTATTTTAATTTTGTAGAAGTTTTGGGATTAGGGCATTATAAACTAGCAAGAATTGTATTGGGTAATTCTTTTTCATGGCTAGATATGCTTTCTTATACTTTTGGGTTTATCATAATAGTTTGGTTAGATAAAATACAATTAAATAGACGGGAAGTAAAAGTAAGTTAATACTAGTTTTTTATTTTGTAGATTTTATAGTATCAAATATAGTTGTCAACCTGTCAATAACTTCGCGAATCTCTTCTTCATTTAGTGAAGCAAACCCCATTCTGATTCCGTTGTGTCTCGAATTATCATTATCATAACGACGCCAATCCGGATTAAGTTCTAGATCTAGTTTTTCGGCTTCATTGCATATGATATCCCAATTATATGCTTTGTTTAGCTTTACCCATATTGCCATTCCTCCTTTTGGAATTTCAAAATCAAAATACTTACCTAGTTTCTCTTTCAATAAAGAACAAAACAGATCTCTTCGTGTTTTGTAAATTTTAAGAACCTTGTTACAATGTCTTTGTACATCTCCTGTACTAATCATTTGAGCTAAGGTTTGTTCTAGCAGCGTATCTCCTTGTCTATCGATAATTCTTCTTAATCTGGCAGCTTCGTCAACGAAATCTTTCGAAGCAATTAAATATCCAATTCGAATAGCAGGGGCAATAATTTTAGTGAACCCTCCGATATAGATTACATTTCCGTGGTCATCATTGCTAGCTAATGGTAAAATCGGAGCATTGTTATAATGAAAATCATAGTCATAATCATCTTCGATAATTGCAAAACTATAGTATTGAGCTAACTGTAGTAAATGCATACGTCGTTCTGCAGAAAGTGTTACAGTAGTTGGGTGATGATGATGAGAAGTAGTATAAACGGCATTAATCTGTTTGATTTTACAAAGCTTTTCGATAGCATTAGTGTCTAAACCCTGATCATCAACAGGTACTTGTTCTATATAAGCTCCCGCTTCTTTAAACGTATTATCTGCTGTCATATAATTAGTATTACCAACAACAATAATCTTATTCTTTGAAGAAAGTAGTAATTGACTGTTTAAGTAAATTCCCATCTGACTCCCACGGGTAATCAAAATATTATCAATAGTAATGTGTAAGCCTCTGGTTTGATTAAGATATGTAACCAGATTTTTTCTCAATTCTAAATTTCCATATATAGAACCATAGGTGAGCAAATTTTCATGATGACTTTTTTTAGTAATATTTCGGTATACTTTTGCAATTTCTTCTATTGGTGCTAATCTGTGATCAGGGCAACCATCATCAACAACGAGCATTTTTTTGTTGGCTTTATGCTTAGGTTTACGTACTAAATGTGATCGGGTTAGAAAAGAGAAACCACTTTTCTCTTTCATGTTGTTTTTTAGAACTGGCCGAACAAAATTTTTAGGGTTAATGATAGGTAAAGAACTGGTAACGAAAGTACCTTTTGTGGGAATGGTTTCGACCCATCCCTGGGAGATAAGTTCTTCATATGCCGAAATTACTGTTTTGCGATGAACATTAAGAGCTTCAGCTAATTTTCGGGATCCCGGTAATTTTGTAGAAGGCGGTAGCTTTCCAGATTTTATGAAACCAATAATTTGATCACATAACTGAAGGTATAGATTACGATTACTATTTCTAACAAGAACTATGTTGTTTTTAAATGGAAACAAAACTGGACTACTAATTATTTATAAACTGGATTGCTTTAACACACCATAAAACTATTATTTTTGAGTAAGAAATAAAATAAATTATGGCAGAATATTCAACTTCCGCACTAAATAAAGTAGTTCGCGGACCGAAAAGAGCAAATTACGATGTAGATGCTATTAATACCATATTAGATGATGCATTTTTGTGTCATGTTGGGTATGTGTATAAAAACCAGGCTATTGTGATTCCTATGGCATACGCTAGAAAGGATGATAAGATCTATTTACATGGATCACTAAAAAATAGAATGATGTTAAGTTTATTAGAAGCTGGAGAGGCGAGTATATCGGTAACGCATCTTGACGGATTAGTATTAGCAAGGTCGGCTTTTCATCATTCTGCGAATTATAGATCGGTAAATGTATTTGGTAAGGTAAAAAAAGTAGAAGACCCACAAGAAAAAATGGAGGCCCTGGAGTATATACTTAATCATATGGTTCCTGGTCATTGGGATAATGTAAGACAGCCAAACGAAAAAGAATTTAAAGGAACTTTAGTTCTTGAAATTAGTATAGAAACAGCTTCGGCAAAAGTAAGGGCAGAAGGGGTAAATGATGAACCTGGCGATCTTGATTTACCGATATGGGCAGGGGTAGTTCCTATTAAACAAGTAGCTTTTGATGCTATTTCGGATACTGATCTGCAAAAGGACATTAAAGTGCCAAATGCAGTATTAAATTATGTGACGAACAATAAAAAATAATAGTAGAAATGCTTACTCTAGAAATAAAGAAGTATATTGATAAAAGTGTATTATGTTGGTTAGCCACATCTTCATTAGATAATATCCCTAATGTATCACCCAAAGAAATTTTTACATATTATAGCGATACTGCTATTATTATTGCCAATATTGCTTCTCCGCAAACCGTAAAAAACATTAAAGAGAATGATAATGTATGTATTAGCTTTATAGATGTTTTTGTTCAAAAAGGATTTCAATTAAAAGGAGTAGCTAAGATTGTGGCAAAAAATGATCCCGAATACACTACTATGCAAGCTCTTTTGTTGCAATTAACCGGAGGTAAGTTTCCATTTGCAACAATCACAAATATTATTGTTAAAGATGTAAAACGAATAATAGCCCCAAAATATATTTTATACCCAGAAACGACCGAGGAGCAGCAAATACAAAGTGCACTAAAACAATACAAACCATAAAAAAACAAAGGATATGCTAGAAATAAGACCTAATTGTGAACATTGTAATAAAGCACTACCTAATGATAGTGATGAGGCAATGATTTGTTCTTATGAATGTACTTTTTGTATTAGCTGTGTAGATACTGTTTTGCATAATGTATGTCCTAATTGCGGAGGTGGTTTTGAAAAAAGGCCAACTCGACCGGTAAATTGCCTGACAGGTAATTGTGTCGAAAAACACCCTGTAGGATCAAGAATAGTGTACAAACCAATTGATGAAAATGCTTTTAAAGAGATTTTGAAAGAGTTTACCAATATAGAGCCAAGAAAAAGATAAGAGCAAAATTAAGTAACATACTACAAAAAATGAATATTGAAATTATTGAAACTACTATCGAAGAATTAGATGTTTTGACGGAATTGTTTGATCAATATATGGTTTTTTATAAGAAGCCTTCGGATATAAATAAATACAGATCTTACCTAAAAGAAAGACTTCAAAATAAAGAGGCAAATGCCTATTTAGCTATAGATGATAATACCAATAATCCTTTAGGTTTTGTATTAAATTATCACTCATTTAGTTCAGTGTCATTAGGAAGAATAGTGGTTTTAAATGATTTATTTGTTATGCCTGAGTATCGTAAAAAAGGAATTGCTGAAAGGTTAATTAATTCAGCTTTTGATCTGGCAAAGCAAGTTGGGGCTATAAGAGTAGATTTAGGAACAGGAAAAGATAATTATACAGCCCAAAGATTGTATGAAAAGATTGGATTTGTAAAAGATGAAGATTTTTATTCATATAGTTACATTATTTGAAATAATTAAGTTTTGTAATGGTAACTTAAATAAGTTTACTGAAGAAAAGGAAATAAAAAATGAATACAGTTGATATAAGAAGAGCAACTATAGAAGATGCAGAAAAGATTTCATCTTTGGGAAGAAAAACTTTTGACGAATCTTATGGGGAATTTTTTAATAATAAAAACAACCTGATCAATTACTTGGATTGGGCTTTTTCTATTGATAAAATCAAAAATAGTTTAGCAAAACCCGATAACCTATATTGGATGGTTACCGATACGTATAATTCATTACCCATAGGGTATGCCAAATTAAAATTAGATTCCCCTTCAGAATTTATAGATGAAGAGCGTATTTGTAAGCTTCAGCGTATATATTTACTACAAGGATATGAAGCAAGAGGTATAGGAGGGAAGTTGCATCAATGTATCGTAAAGGCAGCTGTTGATTACAAAAACAATTACATATGGTTGTCTAACCTAAAATTAAAAAAACAGGCTGTTACTTTTTATAAAAAGAAAGGCTACCAAATTGCCGGAGAACATAACTTTACTATTGGCGATGAAACTTTTGAGTTTTGGGCAATGCAAACTAAACTGAAATAACCCTACATGAATAAAGGTTTGAAATATAGAGAAGCTAATGCTGATGATATGGAAGGATTACGGCAATTAGGGAAAATTTCATACGCAGAGTTTTCAGATGTACTAAGTCCAGAGCACTGGAACAGATTAAGTGCTATTTTAGAAAGTGAAGAAAATGTATTAAATCTTATAAAAATTAGTAAAATTTTTATTTGTGAAATCAATTCAGATATAATTGGGATGATTTATTTTATTCCGAAAGGAAATCCAACAGAGTTGTACGAATCTGATTGGTGTTATATACGATTTTTAGGAGTTGATCCAAAATATCGAGGCTTTGGGATAGGAAAAGAACTGGTTAACTCTTGTTTGAGGTACGCAAAAAAGAGTGGAGAAAAAACTATTGCTCTGCATACATCAGAATTTATGAATCCTGCTCGAATTATGTATGAGAAAATAGGATTTAAAAAAATAAAAGAAATTGAACGATTAGGAAAAAAGTATTGGGTGTATACCATGAAGTTCCCTTTATTACTTAATTCAATTTAAAGATCAAAATATATATTGTTCTATTTAGTGAAAGTAAGGAGCATTAGTTATTTGAAAGCTTTTCTTTTATTCTAGGTGAATTAGCTTTTTACAACTTTTACCTTCTACATTTTTATGATTTTACTCAAAATTCGGATATAAATCTGTAAAAATTCATTTTTTCTCGGATATTTTTATCCGAATTATTTTTATACATAAACAATTAGTATATTACCACCTAACTCATTGATTTCTTTTTTTTGAGTGTAACTACAATGTGAATAAACCTAACTTTATTTTTGTGTCATGAATTATATTCATAACCATATTCTTGCCCTAATTTTTGCCCTTTTCGCTTTTCATGTATATAGTCAGCAGAATTCCTTTAGAACTCTTGAGAGGCAATTTGATAGTATTGAGAACGAATCATCTGATAAAGCATTGCTACATGCTCAAGAGATGGTAAATTATAGTATAGATTCTAAAAACAAAACCTACTTAGTTAGTAGTTATGTGAAACTAGCTACTGCTTACGAAAATTTAGCGAAGTCTGATTCTGCTGTTGTATTTTATGACAAAGCTCTTGATATTAGTAGATCTGTTGATAGTGATACCTTGTTTGCTTTTGCGGTGATAAGGATGAGTCAATTAAATAGTATACGTGGGGATCAGGAAAAAATTGTAGCATTAATTTTTGAAGCATTAAAGAAAATAGAAAATAACCCAAACCCAAAACAAAAGCATGAGTTATACTATAAGCTTTCTGAGGTACATAGAGAACTAGGGAGTTTTGAAAAAGCAGAGGATTATCTACAGCTCATTATTAAAGAAACAGAATTGGATTATTTATTAGCGGCGGCATATAACTCTTTGGGATTGATTCAATACAGTAATAAAGAGTATGATAAAGGAAAAGCTAACCTTTTAAAAAGTATGGAGTTGTATAAGAACCAAAAAGACAACCATAATATTTGTAAGATTTTAATAAATCTAGGGGCGATGCATTACAAATTAAAAAAGCTTGAAAAATCTAAAGAATACCTAATCGAAGCAAGTAAATTGACTAAAGAATTCGGCTATATTAATTTATATAGTATGGTTTTGATTAATCTATCTGTGATATATCATAAAGAAAAAGATTATGAAAAGGAACTAGTTTATTTAAAAAAAGCCGAAGAATTGGCAAAAGAAACCGGTAATTATCAATCACTTTCTTCAATTGCAAATAATATGATACTTGTGTATGCCTTGCAATCCGATATTAAAATGGTTAGGAGATATATAGTTAGATATCGTAACGCAATTGATAGTTTACATAATTTTAGACGTAATCAAAAAATATTTGAAATAGAGGCTGAATATGAAACTTCAAAAAAAGAACTAGAAATAGCACGTCAAAAAGAGTTGGTGCTTACACAGAGAACACATATTGTTATTGCTGTAGTGTTGGTTCTATTATTAAGCATAATATTATTTATGTATATACAACGTTTGAAGAGTCAAAAACTGTTATATGCGAATCAGAAAGAATTAAATGAAGAAAAGGTTAGTAATCTATTAGATACACATAAACTACAAAAAATTAAGGCTTATGTCGATGGCCAGAATAAAGAACGGGAAAGAGTTTCTAAAGACTTACATGATGGTATTGGAGGGAATTTGGCTGCTATCAAAATGAGATTGAATCGTATAAAAAATAAATTACCATCAGAGTTAGAGCCTATAATTACTAGTGTGGATTCTACTTATAATGAGATTCGATCTATTTCTCATGATCTAATGCCAAAAAAAATTAACCACTTGTATTTTACAGATTTAATGAAAGAACTTGTGGGTTTTTCTACCAGTAAAGATATAGAGTATAAATATTATATTCATCCAGAAAAAAAAATAAATAATATATCAGAGAGTTTGCAATTAACAATTTATAGAATTATTCAAGAATTGATAACTAATATAAATAAGCACGCTCAGGCAACCGAAGTATCGATAAATATAACGATTCATGAAGAAATTAATGTCGTGAATATGATGGTAGAAGATAATGGCAATGGTTTTAATACTAAAAAAGCCAACTCTGGAGTAGGGTTAAGAAGTATAAAACAAAGAATATCGGATAACAGCGGACTTATAAAAATAGATTCTAACTATGGTATTGGTACAATAGTTTGTGTAGAGCTCCCAATAGGGTAAATAAGTATAATTAGTTTATTGAATAAGATTCAATGCGTTAATTTTAGCAATAGAATCACAATTTTCGATAAGCATATTAACATTTTTTTCTTTAATAGCTCCTTCAATAAAATAGGTTTTGCAAGAATCTAATTTAGTATTGCTTTTAGAAAAAATCACATCCCCATTTGTTAATAAAAAAGAAACATCTGCAGTATCTATTTCATATTTTATCATATCGCTTGACGCTTGTTCAGAAAAAGCTTTTTTCTTTATTCTAATATTTTTTAGTACCCTGGCAGAAGGGCCATAATCACAAGAAGCTTTTTTTCCGCCAAGAAAGAAAAATAAAAGAATAAGGCCGATGGCAAATCCACCTAAGTAATAAAATAATCGTTGTGCTAATTTCATAAACAGAATGCAATATTATGACGCCAAAAGTAAGCAAAGTTTTAAAAAATCATACGCTTAGCGTTGCAAAGTTTACTATAAAAAGAGTAATGCAATACTATTATAAAATTAGTAGGTTTATATCTCTATAAGAAAGGTCAAACCAATCTGCAATAGGTTTACTAGTCAAAATCCCATGATAAAAATACAACCCATTCTTAAGTCCACGATCAAAACGTACAGCATTTTCTATTCCTCCTTCATCACCAATTTGTAATAGATAAGGCGTAAAGATATTACTTATCGATAATGAAGATGTTCTGGCATATCGAGAAGGGATGTTAGGTACACAATAATGTATAATTCCATGTTTTTCAAAAGTAGGGTGGTCGTGAGAAGTAACTTCGCTTGTTTCAAAGCATCCTCCCATATCTATACTTACATCGATAATTACTGCGCCAGATTTCATACGTTCTACCATAGTTTCGGTAACTATAATCGGAGCACGATTTTTTCCTCTTATGGCACCAATTACTACATCACAACGACGTAGAGCTTTTAATAAATTTTTTGGCTGAATAGTAGATGTGTATAAAGGGCGTCCCACATTGGTTTGTATACAACGAAGTTTGGTGATAGAATTGTCAAAAACCTTTACATTTGCACCTAATCCAATAGCCGAACGTGCAGCAAACTCGCCAACAGTACCAGCACCAAGAATAACAACTTCTACAGGGGGGACACCGCTAATATTACCCATCATTAATCCAGAACCCATAGTTGTAGCACTACTCATCAATTCTGAAGCAATGAGTACCGCTGCTGTTCCTGCAATCTCGCTAAGTGCTCTTACCGCAGGATAGGCACCATCCATATCTCGAATAAACTCAAAACCAAGAGCGGTAATTCTTTTTTTGGCAAGTCCCTGAAAATATTCTTTGGACTGTGTCTTAAGCTGTAGAGCAGAAATTAATACAGTTTGCGGATTTATATATTCGAGCTCCTCTAAAGAAGGTGGTTCTACTTTTAAAATAATTGGACACCCAAAAACTTTTCTCTTATCATTAGTGATTTCTGCACCTGCCTCGCTATAATCTCTATCGGTAAAACTTGCTCCAATACCGGCATTGGTTTCTAACAAAACTCGATGACCATGCGCTGTTAATGCAGCTACGGCATCTGGTGTAAGACATACTCGCTTTTCTTGATAATGGGTTTCTTTAGGGATACCAATAAAAAGTTTTCCTTTTTTGCGGGCTACTTCTATCATTTCTTCCTGCGGTAGCAGCTGCTCTTTGGTAAAAGGAGATTTTGGTGTACTCATTTGTGTGAAATTCTGTATCTCAAATTACGAATAAAAAAGCCAAGAAAACAAATAGGATTAATTATTTGATGGTATAACTATGATTATCAGTATTTCTAAAATGAAAGAATACGCTTTTCATTATCAAGTAAATTAATAGTAATGCTAATACTATTTTTGGGTAATAATCCTGAAACTTTTTCGGGCCATTCTATAAATATCCATGCATCAGAGTCCAAATATTCTTCAAACCCTATTTGATATGCTTCTTCTTCTTCTTTTATTCTATAAAAATCAAAATGATATATAACTCCATCATTGCTTTCATATTCGTTTACCAAAGAATAAGTGGGGCTAGAGATGATATCTTCTACCCCCAGATATTTACATATTTCTTTTATTAATGTAGTTTTACCAACTCCCATCTCAGCATCAAAGAGAATTATTTTACTTGTTGCATTCGAGATTATTTTTTCTGCCACATCAGGAAGATCCTGTAAGGTATATTCTATTGTCATTTTAATAATTCTATATTTTAAAACCAGAATACTACATGATTTTTGAAGCTATCTAGGATTTAATACTATAAAAGGAATGATCATTTCTTCTAAAGATACTCCACCATGTTGATATGTATTTCTGTAATAACTAACATAATGATTATAGTTATTTGGATAGGCAAAGAAATAATCTCCTTTTGCAAAAATAAAAGAACTGCTCATATTTATTGACGGTAAATGTACCGCTTTTGGGTTTGTTGCTTCCAAAACTTCCTTTCTTTCATAAGTAAGACTTTTTCCTGTCTTATATCGTAAATTAAGACTTGTGTTTTTATCACCTATCACTTTAGAAGGATTTTTTACATTTATTGTACCGTGATCTGTAGTTAACAGTAGTTTAAACCCAAGTTGTTGTGCTTGCTGAATCATTTCTAGTAAAGGAGAATTTTTGAACCAACTTTGAGTCAATGACCTGTATGATTTGTCATTTGAGGCAAGTTCCTTGATTACTTCCATTTCTGTTTTGCTATGAGAAAGCATATCCACAAAATTATATACTACAACTGTTAAGTCGTTGTCTTTTAGTCCTTTGAAATTTGCAGCTAAGGTTTTTCCAGATTTTTCGTTAGTGATTTTATAATATTCATGTTTGATATCCATCCCTAATCGCTTTAATTGTGCGGTTAGAAATTCATTTTCATTCATGTTTTTCCCTCCTTCATCTGTGTCGTCTAACCAGAGATCTGGATGCATTTTTTTCATTTCAGAAGGCATAAGTCCAGAAAAAATTGAATTCCTGGCATATTGTGTTGCCGTTGGAAGAATACTACAATATGAAACTTCTTGCTCTTTTTTGTAATAGTTATTTATGATAGGTTCAAAAGCTTTCCATTGATCATATCGCAGATTATCAATTACTACTAAAAGAGTAGGTTGGTTTTTACTAATTTCAGGTACTACTTTATCTCTAAATAAAGTGTGAGACATTACCGGAGCTTCCCCATTTTTGTCAAACCAATTGGGATAATTTTTGTCGATAAATTTACAGAATTGAGAATTTGCCTCTACTTTTTGTGATTCTAAAATCTCAAACATCCCGGTATCTTCAATATTCTCTAGTTGTAATTCCCAGTAAATTAGTCTTTGATATAAATCAGACCATTCTTCGTATGAATTTACCATAGCCATATCCATAGCTATTTTTCTAAATTCTTGTTGGTAGTTGGCTGTAGTTTTTTCTGAAACCAAACGAGAATTGTCTAAGTTTTTCTTTAAACTTAAAAGTATTTGATTAGGATTAACAGGCTTAATTAAATAATCGGCGATCTTACTACCAATTGCTTCTTCCATGATATATTCCTCTTCACTTTTGGTAATCATTACTACAGGAATACTATCTTCTTTTTCCTTAATTTCTGATAATGTCTCTATTCCAGAAAGACCTGGCATGTTTTCATCCAAAAAAATGATATCAAAATTATCATCATCTATTATATCTAATGCTTCAGTTCCACTTTGACACTTGGTTACGTCATAGTTTTTTTGTTCCAAAAATAATATATGTGGTTTAAGCAAATCAATTTCATCATCTACCCAAAGTATCTTTATTTTACTCATCAAATTTTATTTTTTTTTATTTATAAACTTAATATATAGCCTATTTATTCACTTTACTAAGAAAACTTTAATAATTTAAATTCTTTTTGAAATGTTTTATATGCCTAGCATATATGTATATTTGCCTCCGTAAATGTAAGATGAACTTGAAAAAAAGAAATAAGCTTAAAATATTAAACGATCCAATTTACGGTTTTATTACGATACCTAATGAACTAATTTTCGATCTTATCGAACATAAGTATTTCCAGAGGTTGCGTCGTATATCTCAGATGGGACTCTCATATTTGGTATATCCGGGAGCACATCATACCAGATTTCACCATGCTTTAGGATGTATGCATCTTATGCAAAAAGCCGTGAGAGTTCTTAGTTTTAAAGGGATTAGCATTTCTGAAGAGGAGGAAGAAGCTCTTTATGTAGCAATCTTGTTACATGATATTGGCCATGGTCCTTTTTCTCATGCGATGGAACATAGCATCGTAAATGAGGTAAATCATGAGTCTATTTCTCTCATGTTTATGGAGAAAATTAATGAAGAATTTAACGGTAGTTTAACGCTGGCAATTCAAATTTTTAAAGGAGAATATCATCGTAATTTTTTACATCAATTAATTTCGAGTCAATTAGATATGGATCGTTTGGACTATCTGAAACGCGATAGTTTTTATACTGGTGTGGCCGAAGGAAATATCAATAGTGAACGTCTAATTACCATGCTTACTGTTGTTAATGATGAATTGGTAGTAGAAGAAAAAGGGATTTATTCTGTAGAAAAGTTTTTACTGGCCAGGCGTTTGATGTATTGGCAGGTATATCTTCATAAAACAAGTTTGGTAGCAGAGAATTTATTGATTAGAGTATTGAAAAGAGCTAAAGAGTTGGTAGAGAAGGGGACAGGACTAAAAGCTAGTGAAGCATTAACATTTTTTCTCGAAAATAAGATAACAGCAGAAAATTTTACTACAGAAGTTTTAGAAACATTTTCTAGATTAGACGATTATGATATTATTTCGGCAATGAAAGAATGGTCTCGTTCAGAAGATTTTGTTTTAAGCATGCTGTCTTCGATGATTATTGATAGAGATCTTTTAAAAATAAAAATTAAAAAGAAACCTTTTCAGAGTCATAAAAAAGAAAATCATATCGAAAAATTTAAGAAACAATATAAAATTTCTGATGAAGAAGCCCGTTATTTTATTTTTGAAGGGACTATTTCTAACCAGGCCTACCACCTTAATAAGCAGAATATAAATATTTTATATAAATCAAGAAAAATTGTAGATGTAGTTAAAGCTACAGATGAGTTTAATCTTGAAGCCCTATCAAAACCGGTAACCAAATATTTTATGTGCTATCCAAAGCACAAACATTAACACATTTTTTATACTTTTGCTAGAATGATTTTTACAGCCACACAAATTGCGGGTATTTTGAACGGAGAAATCGAGGGAGATGAAACCGTCGAAGTATCTAAACTAGCTAAAATTGAAGAAGGAACTAAAGGTTCATTGACCTTTTTGTCAAATCCTAAATACACCCAATATATCTATTCTACTGATGCATCAATAACTATAGTAGATAAAAACTTTGAGGCAGAGTCGACAATTAAAACAACTCTTATTAGAGTAGATGATGCATATAAAGCGTTTTCCCAACTGCTGGAGTATTATAATATGGTAAAGATGAATAAAGCAGGGATAGAACAACCGAGTTTTATTTCTGAAACAGCATCTTTTGGAGAAAATATTTATTTCGGAGCATTTTCGTACATAGGAGATAATGTGAAAATTGGTGAAAATGCTAAGATTTTTCCTAATGTATATATAGGAGATAATGTAACTATTGGCGATAATGCAATTGTTTTTGCCGGTGCAAAAATATATTCAGAGACCATAATCGGAAATAATTGTGTAATTCATAGTGGAGCAATAGTAGGAGCAGACGGTTTTGGATTTACACCTAACGAAAAGGGAGAATATAGTAAAGTACCTCAGACTGGTAATGTTATAATAGAAAATAATGTTGATGTAGGAGCAGGTACAACTATTGATAGAGCTACACTAGGATCTACAATTATACGTACAGGAGTAAAACTAGATAATCAAATACAAATTGCTCATAATGTAGAAATAGGAGAGCATACAGCAATTGCAGCTCAGACAGGAATTGCAGGATCTACCAAAATTGGCAAACATTGTCTTATTGGTGGGCAAGTTGGTATTGCAGGACATCTTGTTATAGGTAATAATGTAAAAATACAAGCACAATCAGGTATAGGAAGAAATATAAAAGACGGAGAAGCTATTCAGGGGTCACCTGCTTTAGGATACTCTGACTTTAATAAATCTTATGTGCATTTTAAAAATCTTCCCAAAATTGTGGATAGAGTATACAAACTAGAGAAAAAGATAAACAATAATGAGTGATATTGTCGTAGGAAAACAAAGAACCATTAAAAAGGAAATAAAGCTTACAGGTGTGGGCTTACATACCGGAAAAGAAGTAACGTTAACTTTTAAACCGGCACCAGAGAATCATGGCTATGCATTTTGCAGAATTGATCTTGAAGGCAATCCTATTATTGAAGCTGATGCTAACTATGTTGTAAATACGCAACGAGGGACAAATCTAGAGAAAAACGGGGTTAGCATTCAGACATCAGAACATGTACTTGCAGCTTGTGTTGGATTAGAAATCGATAATCTTTTGATAGAATTAAACGCATCAGAACCTCCGATTATGGATGGTTCTAGTAAGTTTTTTATCGAAGCTCTGGAGCAAGCAGGAATTGTAGAACAAGAATCAGAAAGAGAAGAATACATTGTAAAAGATGTAATTTCTTATGTAGACGAAGAATCTGGTAGTGAAATTATTGTAATGCCATCTGATGAATATCAGGTGACTACAATGGTTGATTTTGGAACCAAAGTATTAGGAACTCAAAATGCTTCTTTAAAACGTCTTTCAGATTTTAAAAAGGAAATAGCAGATGCTAGAACCTTTAGCTTTCTACACGAATTAGAAATGCTGTTAGAACATGGCTTGATTAAAGGAGGAGATTTAAATAATGCTATAGTGTATGTGGATAAAGAATTAAGTCCAAGTACGATGGAAAAACTTAAAGTAGCATTTGGAAAAGAATCTATTGCTATAAAACCTAATGGTATTTTGGATAATTTAACATTACATTATCCAAACGAGGCTGCACGCCATAAATTATTAGATGTTATAGGAGATATTGCATTAATAGGAACAAGGATTAGAGGAAAAATCATAGCTAATAAACCTGGACACTATGTAAATACCCAGTTTGCTAAAAAGCTTTCTAAGATTATAAAAATAGAAAAGCGTAATAAAGTTCCTCAATTTGATCTTTCTAAAGAACCTTTAATGGATATTAATAAGATTATGGGAATGCTTCCACATAGGCCTCCTTTCTTATTAATAGACAGAGTCTTAGAAATGTCTGATAAACATGTGGTTGGTCTTAAGAATGTAACTATGAATGAGCCATTTTTTGTAGGACATTTTCCGGGAGCACCGGTAATGCCAGGAGTGCTTCAGATCGAAGCGATGGCTCAGACAGGTGGGATTTTAGCATTGAGTACAGTACCCGATCCAGAGAATTACCTTACCTATTTTATGAAAATAGATAAAGTAAAATTTAAGCAGCAAGTATTACCAGGCGATACCTTGATATTTAAATTAGAATTGATAACACCCATTCGTCGTGGTATTTGTCATATGCAGGCTTTTGCCTATGCTAATGGCAAATTAGTTACCGAAGCAGAACTTATGGCGCAAATTGTAAAATCAAAATAATCAATAAAATAGATGAATCAACCATTAGCATACGTTCATCCAGGAGCAAAAATTGCAAAAAATGTTGTAATAGAACCTTTTACAACCATACATAATAATGTGGTGATAGGAGAAGGAACCTGGATAGGTTCTAATGTTACTATTATGGAAGGAGCACGCATAGGAAAAAACTGTAGTATTTTTCCAGGAGCTGTTATTTCTGCCACTCCTCAGGATAAAAAATTTAATGATGAAGATACCATAACCGAAATTGGAGATAATACTACGATTCGAGAGTGTGTTACAATCAATAGAGGAACGACCGATAGAATGAAAACCAAAATAGGAAAAAATTGCTGGATTATGGCATATTGCCATATAGCCCATGATTGTATTGTAGGTGATAATTGTATATTTTCTAATAACAGTACATTGGCGGGCCATATTAATGTTGGTGATTATGTTGTTTTGGCTGGTATGGCTGCGGTACAACAGTTTTGTAGTATTGGTAATCATGCATTTGTAACAGGAGGATCATTAGTACGTAAAGATGTACCTCCGTTTGTTAAAGCTGCCAGAGAGCCTCTATCATATGTTGGGATTAATTCTATAGGTCTGCGTCGAAGAGGATTTACAACAGAAAAAATAAGAGAAGTACAGAATATATATCGAATTTTATATCAGCAGAACTATAACAACACTCAGGCAGTTGCAATTATCGAAGCAGAAATGGAAGCAACACCAGAACGTGATGAGGTTTTAGAGTTTATTAAAAACTCTCAGAGAGGAATCATGAAGGGATATTTTTCTAATTAAGTAATTCGATACAGATAATAATCATAAGAAATTAAAGAATAATGGCAAGTACTAGTGACATCAGAAATGGATTGTGTATCAAATACAATCACGATATCTATAAGATTATTGAATTTTTACACGTAAAACCTGGTAAAGGCCCCGCGTTTGTAAGAACAAAACTAAAAAGCGTGACTACAGGAAAAGTGATCGATAATACATTCTCTGCAGGTCATAAAATTGATGATGTACGAGTAGAAACACATAAGTTTCAGTATTTATATGCCGAAGGTGATACTTTTCATTTTATGAATACCGAGGATTACAATCAAATTACATTACAAAAATCTAGTTTGGATGCTCCTGGTTTATTAAAAGAAGGAGAAGTGGTAACTATTATTATTAATTCTGAAGATCAAATGCCTCTTTCTGTAGAAATGCCTGCAAGCGTTATTCTTGAAGTAACAGCTACAGAACCTGGTGTTAAAGGGAATACAGCTACCAATGCTACTAAACCAGCTACTGTAGAAACCGGAGCAGAGGTAATGGTACCTCTTTTTATCAATGAAGGAGATAAAATTAAAGTTGAAACAGAAAAAGGGACGTATAAAGAAAGAATAAAAGAATAATATTTTATATCCCAAATTTTTATAATGAAATTTCCACAAACGCATACCTTACAACAAATAGCTACTATTATATCGTCAGAGTATGTAGGGGACTCTAATTTCCCGATTTTAGGGATGAATGAAATTCATGTAGTTTCTCCAGGAGATATAGTTTTTGTTGATCACCCAAAATATTACGATAAAGCATTACAAAGTGCTGCAACAGTAATTTTGATTAATAAAGAAGTAGAATGCCCAGAAGGTAAGGCGCTCCTTATTTCTGATGATCCTTTTAGAGACTTCAACATACTTACAACATATTTCAAACCCTTCAAAAAAGCAGATTCCTTAATTTCAGAAACCGCTAAAATTGGTAAGAATACAATTATACAACCCGGTAGTTTTGTAGGAAATAATGTGAGTATTGGTGATAATTGTATTATTCATGCCAATGTAAGTATTTATGATAATACTAGTATTGGTAATAATGTTACTATACATGCAGGTACTATCTTAGGAACCGATGCTTTCTATTATCAGAAAAGACCTCACGGATTTGATAAATTAATTTCTGGAGGACGTGTAGTGATAGAGGATGATGTAGATTTAGGGTCGTCATGTACAATAGATAAGGGAGTTACCGGGGATACTATTATAAAAGAAGGGACCAAAATAGATAACCAGGTACATGTTGGTCATGATACTGTAATAGGGAAAAAATGCTTGATTGCCTCTCAAGTAGGAATTTCGGGTTGTGTTGTTATTGAAGATGAAGTAACGATCTGGGGGCAGGTAGGTATTACCAGCGCTATTACTATTGGTAGTAAAGCCATTATTTCTGCACAATCAGGAGTGAGTAAGTCATTAGAGGCTAATAAGAGTTATTTTGGTACTCCTGCAGATGAATTTAGAAAAAAATATAAGGAGATTGCGTCAATACGACAAATTCCTGATTTGATAGATAAATTGAAAAAAAATGAGTAAAACAGTTAAGGATATAGTACGGTCTTTTTATGAAACAGATCTTATTCATAATACTGAAGCCTTTTCTGAGTATTTACATCCCGAAATTGAATTATATTGGAATAGCAGTTTTGGGTTTAACAAGAAAAATTTTAATGATATTAAGACCATGTTTAATGAAATGGCATCGTCTTTTGAAACTTTGAGATGTGAAATTAGTCACCTAATAGCCGAAGGAAATACAGTGACTATACGATATACATATTTTGTTCAAACTATCGAAGCACCAGATAAAGAAGAGCCTATAGCTCATTTTATTACAATTTGGGAACTTAAGAATGATAAATTATATAGAGGATACCAAATAAGTCAGCAAGGAGATAATGCTCCAGAAAGTATAATGTCATTTATTTCAAAATAATTAGTTTTTCATTTCAACCATAATTTTCAAAAGCTTACTTTTGGAGCTCTAAAAAAATAAAAAATCATAACGCAATGAGTGTTTTAGTTAATAAAGATTCAAAAATTATTGTACAAGGGTTTACAGGTAGTGAAGGTACTTTTCATGCAGGTCAAATGATCGAGTACGGAACAAATGTTGTAGGAGGAGTAACTCCCGGAAAAGGAGGGCAAACTCATTTAGATAAACCTGTTTTTAATACCGTAGAAGATGCAGTTAGAGAAGTAGGTGCAGATACTACAATTATTTTTGTACCACCAGCTTTCGCCGCAGATGCAATTATGGAAGCTGCAGATGCAGGAATAAAAGTAATTATTACAATTACAGAAGGTATTCCCGTTGCAGATATGATTACCGCTTCAAACTATATTAGCGATAAAGGATGTAGACTTATTGGTCCAAATTGCCCAGGGGTAATTACTCCGGGAGAAGCAAAAGTTGGTATTATGCCAGGTTTTGTATTTAAAAAAGGTAATGTAGGTATTGTATCAAAATCAGGTACGTTAACCTATGAAGCAGCAGATCAAGTTGTAAAACAAGGACTCGGGATAACTACTGCTATAGGAATAGGTGGTGACCCAATTATTGGTACCACTACAAAAGAAGCAGTTGAACTATTGATCAATGATTCGGAAACAGATTGTGTGGTTATGATTGGAGAAATTGGAGGTCAATTAGAAGCAGATGCTGCAAAATGGATAAAAGAAAGTGGAACCTCTAAGCCTGTTGTAGGTTTTATTGCTGGTGAAACAGCCCCTGCCGGACGTACTATGGGACATGCCGGAGCTATTGTTGGAGGTAGTGAAGATACTGCAGCTGCCAAAAAAGCAATTATGAGAGAATGCGGAATTCATGTAGTAGATTCTCCTGCAGAAATAGGTAAAAAAGTTGCCGAAGTACTCGGTTAGAGATTATATGATTAATCTCAAAAAATGAGATTAACTTATTGCTTATAAAAAAACTTATAATGAATTTTCATTATAAGTTTTTTTTATAGCTTACTTAAAAGCTCTGATGCTTCTTTAAATTTATAATTACTTGAAGACTCTGTAATTTGGAGTAATATATTCTTTGCTTTTGATATGTCATTCTTTTTAAGAAATAATAAAGCTTTATACCATTTACCTTTAGGACTGTCTATAAACTTGTTTTCTATTAGTGTATTAAAACTAATTTCTGCCTTGTCAAATTGTCTTAGTTCCATTTGAGAAATTCCAGTATAAAGATATATGGTTGCTCTATTCTCTTGAGCATTAGAAAGTTCTTCTTCTAAAATATCCAACGATTGCTCATATTCTTTAGCTTCAAATAATTTTTGCGCTTTGATTAGTAATTTTTGTTCACTATTACCCCGATCTACTAAAGAAGGTAGTTCTGATAAATCTAAATAATATGCATATAGTTTATTAGGAGAAGTTTTAAAAGGAGAAAAAAGGGTAAGACCAATAATAACCAAAATAACTGCGATACCTGTGTATAAAAGCCAAGATTGATTTCTTTTCTTTTGTTGTAGCTGATATTCAGAATTTACTATATGTAATGTATCTTTTAGTGTTTGGGTTGATTCACTTCTAAATAATACTTCATACTCATCAATTTCAGAATAGTTGGTATTGCTACTAATACTCCATTCAGAATCATTCAAATTAAGAATGAGTTGTTTCTCAAAATTAACTTTTTCAAGAAAATCTTTATCACTTTCCATTCTTGACAAAACCAGATCTCTTTCTTTTTCTGTAAGTTTGTTATTTAGAAAATCCTGAATTAATATTTGTTCATCTATACTCATAGTTTTTTTAGAGAATTATAGCGTTCATCGTTTTTGATTACTTCAGATAATTTTGCTTTACATTTAAAAACACGCTGTCTGGCAACGGTTTCAGAATTATACCCCATTGTTTTTACAATATCTTCATAAGAAGTATTATTAAAAAACAGGGTTAATATTTTTTTACAATTATCTGAGATTAAATTCAATTTTTCGGTGAATAATTCCCATCTTTTTTGTTCTAGAATTGATAATGCGAGATTACGTTCGGCAGGTACTAGTTCAATAATTTCACTATTTGTTACCCTGTTTTTTGAAATTTTTAATTCTCTACGCCATAAATTTTTACAAGAGGTAAATAAATAGGCTTCAAAACTACTCTTGATTTCAAATCTTTCTTTACGGTATCGAACGGTAATCTGCAACAAAGCCTTTTGAAAAATATCTTCGGCATCCTGTTGTTGTCCTTTATTTTGTAGAATAAATTTTCTAACTCTAGGAAATACCAGGTTATAGATGTTCATGATTCCTTTAGAGTCATTATTAAGTAAACTGGTAAGGTGTTGCGTTTTTTCCGTCATCAAAAAATAGTGAATCTTTATATGCGAAAATAATTTTTTTATCTTCGTTTGGGTAACAAAATTGATGTTTTGGTAACTGATAAGGTGAAAGTAAATTAATTTATAAAATTATAGAGATGAAAAGAAGTTTTTTTTTTAATATAGTATTGATTATATGTGCATTTTTGTCTGTAATAAGTTGTACATACGATACCGATATACCTTATAATGTTACTAAAGAAACAGACGTTAAGCAGGTACGTGCAGTTAGAACTATGGAAATTTTAATTGAATATAGAAAAGGAACTTCGGAATATAATAAAGAAAAAATTCGTGGCAATTACATCGGTACCGGTCTGTTATTAAGTTGGGAAGGATGTGAAATAGAGGATAATGACGATGTTGAAGTTTGGGTAGTAGATGCTGAAATTTATGCGTCATACCGACCTGCACCACTTAATGATCCAGATAAAGAAGATATGGATAAAGTGACTTTGAATGCTAACTGTAAAGACTATAAGGAAGATTAATATTGAAATCATATATATTTCTTTGGATAGGCTTCTTGTGTATAACAATAAATGGTAATGCTCAGGATTTATATGAATATTACGAGTCTTTATGGGATCGTAAGGATATCACTATTTCTAGTATTGAAAAAGAAGTTGATAGTATTATAGATCTTTATGAGAAAAAAGAACAGTATTTGCATAGTATTAAAATCGCTCATGAATTTTCCAGAAAACTCTATCGAGAAGATTTGTATATAAAAGGAATTAGATATGTAGAATACGAAATATCAGTATATCGAAAGTTACATATAAGAAATAGTAAGTATGCAAAAGCTCTATATAATTTAGGGCTTTTTTATTCCTTTGTAAAGAATTTTGAAAAATCTATAACTTGTTATCAAGAAGTAGTTGATATTAATACCGATGAATATAGTACAGCCAAAGCGTTTTGTGAATTAGGAAAGTATTATTATAAACGTGGGGATTTTTTTAAGTCAAAGGACTACTATTCTCGTGGGGTTACTGGTTTAGAAAAATTTGATAAAAAGAAACTTTTAATAAAAAAATATATAAATTATTCACGTGTTTTATTTGAAATAGGTACTAAACACAGTTTAGATAAAATGTTGGAGATACTGGATAAGGCCAATCAACTTTTTTCTCTTATTCCGAATTATTCAGTACATGACTATCGTACTTTGAATAACTACTATGGAATTTATTATAATACTAAAGAAAGATTAAATTTTGAAAAAGCCAGATATTATAGTTATCGAAATTTAAATAAAGCCATACAAGAGAATGATTCTACTTTTGTATATACATCGTATACCAATCTTGGGGATTTATATATGGATGCTAAAAATGAAGAACGAAAAGACAGTGTCCTCTTCTTTTTGAATAATGGATTGAAATATTCTCGAGGAAGAAAAGAGAAGTCTATAGTATATCATAATTTAAGTAATTATTATATAGAAAATAGCGAGTATCAAGATGCACTTGATAATATTCAAAAGTCTCTAATTGAGAGCACTCATCTGGATCAGAATATCTCAACTTTACCTAGATTGAATGATTTAATAATTTCGGATAATCAGTACTACATTTTACTAGCTTTGATTCAGAAAGCAACTATTCTTATAAAACTATATGAGAAAGAAAATAATAGTAAACATATTGAACTCGCACTTTCTAATTTGTTATCAGCAGATAAATTAGTTGATGTTTTACTCGATGTTAGCAAGGAAGAAAAATCAAGATTGAACTGGCGAAAAAAAGCTTCAGAAATTTATCTAAAGGGAATACTGATTTGTGAAATTCTTGATAAAGAAGAAAAAGCCTTTTATTTTTCAGAAAAAAAGAAAGCATTACTTTTAACTGAAGATATCCTTAAGAATACTGATAAATGGCAATTACCAGGTGAAGTATTAGAACTAGAAAATGAGCTTAAAAAGCAGATTCTAGATCTAGAAAATTTAATTTCTACTCAGAAAAATAAAGACAGTATTAAGAAATTAGAGCATAAGCGTTTCGAATTAAAACAACAATATCAGAAACAAGAAGACTCTTTACAAATAGTATTTCCAGATTATTACAAAGAGAAAGAAACGACTAGCATAATTGATTTAAAGAAAATTCAAGAAACTTTAGATAAAGACAGTGTTATCATATCTTATGTTAGTAATATTGATGATGATGATGATTCTTTTAGTGAATTGTATGCAGTTTTGGTTTCTAATACCAAAACAGAAATAATAAGAATAAGCGAATTAAAAGCTGTAGAAAAACTGATTAGAACATACAGAAATCAATTATCTAAACCTTTTGAGACAGAAGAAGATAGATTAAGATTTCAGGAAATAGCTTCCGAATTATATACTTTATTGATTCCAAAAGGTAAAATCTCAATGTCTTTGAATCAAAAACACCTTATTATAATTCCTGATGGTACTCTACAATATATTCCTTTTGAATCTTTAGTAATAGATAAGAATTCAAATCGATATCTTATAGAAGACAACGAAATAAGTTATGGGTATTCTATGTCTTTTTTACAGCATAATGCTACCGTAAAGAGAAAGCCATCTATGAATTTAGTAGCCTTTGCCCCAGTAACTTTTGCACATAGCGATTTAGATGATATTACCAACAGTATCAATGAAATTAATGCTATAGATGATTATATATCCTTAAGTAGTTATATAGAAAAGGAAGCATCTAAACAAAATTTTTTATCCAAAATAGAGAACCATAAAATAATCCATCTGGCTACGCATGCTAATTTTTCGGATAACCTTCAAATAGCATTTAATGATACTAGTTTAGAATATCATGAGTTATACACGTCCAGAAATCAAGCAGAATTAGTGGTATTAAGTGCTTGTAATACGTCTTTAGGGAAAATAGCCAAAGGTGAGGGTGTTATGAGTTTGGCGAGAGGGTTTTTCTATGCAGGGACTAATACGGTGATTTCATCTCTATGGAGTGCTAATGATAAATCTACAGCTCAGATAATGGAAAGCTTTTATAGTAATTTAGATAAGGGGCAAACTAAATCTAAAGCTTTGCATAATGCTAAAATTGAATATATAAACTCGACTTCTTTATCAGATGCCTCACCTCATTATTGGGCAACATTTGTATTAATTGGTGATTCAGAAACCAAATTATTTCCATCCAATAATCTCTTCTACGGGGTTATTTTATTCCTTTTTTCAGTATTGATAATCAGTGTTTTACTGTTTTTTATCAAAAAAAGATAATTTTTTTGGGTAACAAAATACTTATTATGGTCACAGGACAGCGTAATTATTAATAGGGAATCTTTTTTTCTTTTCTAATTATATCAAAAAATTCTTTCGCGAAGAATGGACATATGCTGTGAGTGTCTTTAAATGATCATAGTAAATTTTAATTTTTAAAACATAAATCATGTTAGAAAATATTTCAAGACTAGGGAAGGTCTTAAATAGAAAAGAGCAAAAAAAGGTATCGGGAGGGAGATTACTAAATATTAAAGTGATTACAGAAGTTGAAGATCAATGTCTAAATATTCTTGGGATGTCTGTGAATACAACAAGTTGTAATTGTGCAGATATTTCAGAGAATGACGAATTATGTGCGTTATAAGTTATTAGTCTACTATAAACTTTTTTTCTAACTATTATTAATATAAATCATAAAAAAATGAAAACATTAAACTTTAATATACTTCAAAAATTCATCTTGATATTTTGTATATCTCTTTTCACCATAGGTTGCTCAACAGATAATATTGATAAACAAACGGTTGAGAGTTTAAATAATATTGATCAAAAACTAATTCAACAAGAAGAGTTAATGGATAATTCTGAAAATATCAGAAAACTAATAGGTTCTTTTGATTTTCTTTTAAAGAAATCTATTTCAAATCCAAAACTAAGCGATGAGGATTTAGGAAGTTTATTTATTGAAGAATCTAAAAAAAATGGATTAAGAATTGTTAAAATTCAACAAAATCAAAATAATCACCCAGTATTTTCAAAAGAGTATATCTATCTATCTAATAGTCTTCAAAAGACTAACAATTATGATACTAAAGAAGAATACAAAAATAGCTTAACTTCTTTACAAAGGGATGTCATAAATTCAAAGATGTCAGTTGAAGAAAAACAATTATTAGTAGACACTATAAGTTTTTTAGTTGAATTTACAGACTGGATGGAAACATTAAAAGATTCTAATTTAATAAAATTTAATTCTATAAATAAAAAAGACTGCGATGGATGGTGGTCGTGTTGGGGGTCATGTGTTGCGGCAACAATAGGAGGAGCATTAACAGGTGGAGTAGCTGGGTGCGCTGTTGGTGGAGCTGTTGGCGCAACTGCAGGAGCTGCAATAGCTGGCATACCTAGTGCAGGAATAGCTACTCCTGTTGGAGCTGGAGTCGGGGCTGTTGTAGGGTGCGTTGGAGTAGGTATAGTTGGAGCAATAGGTGGTGGTTTAACTGCTGCATCTTCATCTTGTGGTTAGAAAGCATAAAAATATTAATAAAAATTCTTTCGCGAAGAATGGACATAAACTATAAGTGTCTTTAAATGTTTATAGTGTTAATACAATTAAAATTATATTAAATATGTTACACAAATCAAAAATTATAATAACGTTACTTTTAGGTTTTTTACTGTTTTCTTGTGCAGAAGACAATAATAATGATTTACAAGAAAATCAATTAAAAACTATTTCTGATAGCTCTAAAAATGCTATTGAATATTGTACTACAATAGCTGATTCGAAAAACCCTTACAATTATGTAGGTGAAATACATAATGAAATATTAAATGAATTTGTTCTTAATTATTCGGGAAAAAGATTGTCGGTAGATGAGATAGTTAGTATTGTTGAAGGTTTAGCAAATGAAAATCCAAGATTTTTAAGTATTAAGGATGAGGAAGCCCCTGTAGATCCATCAGATATATTGAGAGGAATTGATGATTTTGGAAATAATTTTCATAACATTATAAACGACCTGAGATTGTCATCACGTGCAAAAAATGATTTAAAAGTTTTAATTGATTATCTGTTTGATAACGCATATTCAGAGAGAGAACCTAATTTTGATACAGTTCAAGGGGATTTAATTAGATTCGAGAATAATGCTCTTCAAAATAAAGATTATACTAGAGAGGAGAGAAAAACAATTTTATCTGCTATTTCTACGGCAAGATACTCAACATGCTATTGGTATAATTATTATAGCTCTATAAGAGTAGCTGATAATTCACTTGCAAAGAAGAGAAAATGGTGGCAATGGCTAATAGTAGCTGCTGCAGATGTTGGTGGTACAATGGCGGGGACCATAGCTACAGGAGTGACTGCAAGCTCAACAGCTTACACCTATACAAATCCAGACAATAAATAAGAGATTGGTTTGTATAAATAGTATAACCCAATTTTAAATAGTGTGAGTGTGAATTATGAAAGCTGTTTTAGTTTTATAATTCAAACTCACACTCACACTATTTAAAAATACAGATTACATTTAAGTACTGGAATATAATATTTAGAATTCGTTTTATACACAATTATGAAAATTTATTTAACCAAAATAACTGCATTCTTTTTACTAACTTTTATGTTATTTAGTTGTGATAATATAAGTTATGATGGACATTTATATATAGTATCACGAAATTCAAAAAGTAAAGAAGGTAATTTAGTTTTAAAATACAATTCTACTCCTAACGATATTTCACATATTGGTATCACTTTTAGCAAAGATATTGATGCATATGTATATAATGTTAGTTATGACAGTATTAATAGTTTTGGTTCTTCATTAATAAAAGAAAAATTAGATCTTTTTTGGTCTTCCCCAAATAAAGAAGATAATAGAATTTGGTCATTGCCAATTAGCAAAGAAGAATATGAAAGATTGAAAGAGTATATAAAAAAACTTGAAAAAGAAAAGATTCATTTTGATTTTGACCCTAAAACCAATTTGGGGTTGTATTGCTCAGAATTTGTTTATAATGCTTTAGTATTTGCTAACAACAAAAAATTTACAGTAAAACCTATAGGCAAAAAATTAAAAGGTTATGAAAGGTTAATAACCAATGAAGAATACTTATCATATTATCCAGCGGATTTTTTTCTTGAATATTTAAAAATAAAAGAATTGTGAAAAATCTATTTAATGTATTTAACGATTTTTCTCTTCCTTCATTACATATATCTTCAATACCAGTATTTCCTTTTTTTAAAATCCTACAATGTAAACTAATGGTATTACAGAAGTCTTTTGAAAAACTTCTCTTTTAATCTCCTACGACCCAGTTTACAATGCATTGCCTCTTATGAGGAGAAAGGTGGTTGTAGTGCCTAAGATCTTTAGTGAAAAACCTTTCTTTTATAGAATACTTGGTATACCTGTATCAAGGTAGTTTACTATCTATAATTTGCTCTTCTTATATAATTCTATTCCTGTTAAAATATTCTTAATATTTGTAACATTGATAATAACTACACGTATTATAGTACATTAATTATAAACTAACTCATATAATCAACTCTGGTGTGTTACAAAACACCATAAAACAATTAAAATAACATATGAAATTAATTAAAACGGTTTTGTTATTGCTGTCAGTCATTTGTCTTAGCAATTGTAAAAAATCATCATCAGAAACGAGTGTTTCGCAAGAAATTAAAGTCGAACAACATACCGACACAGCAGGTTTCAACTATGAAACTGTTACTAACGATCCAACAGGGTTAAGACTATATACCTTGGAGAATGGCTTAAAAGTATATTTAGCTAAAAATGAAGAAGAACCAAAAATTCAAACTTTTATAGCCGTACGAGCTGGTTCAAATTATGACCCTAAAGAAGCTACAGGGCTTGCTCATTATTTAGAGCATATGGTTTTTAAAGGTACTGATGAGATAGGTACTCAGGATTTTGAAAAAGAAAAAGTATTACTACAACAGATTTCTGATTTATATGAACAACATAAGGCAGAAACAGATGCAGATAAAAAGAAGGAGATATACAAGAAGATTGATGAAGTTTCTTTCGAAGCCTCAAAAATATCTATATCTAATGAATATGATAAAATGATTAGTTCTTTAGGAGCAGAAGGAACCAATGCACATACATGGTTTGAAGAGACCGTATACAAAAACAAAATCCCAGCTAATGAATTAGATAAGTGGCTTACTGTAGAAAGTGAGCGATTTAGCCAGTTGGTATTACGTTTGTTTCATACAGAGTTAGAAGCAGTTTATGAAGAATTTAATAGAGGACAGGATAATGATGGATGGAAATCATACGCAGCGATGCTAGAAGGTTTGTTTCCCAATCATCCATATGGGCAACAAAAAACAATAGGAACCTCTGAGCATCTTAAGAATCCTTCAATGGTAGCGATACATAATTATTTTGACAAGTATTATGTTCCTAATAATATGGCTATGGTATTGGTTGGAGATATTGATTTTGATCAAACTATACAGAAAGTAAACAAAGCTTTTGGTGGTTTTGAGAAGAAAGAGGTTGTTCACCCTGTATTACCTAAAGAAGACCCAATAACCAGTCCGGTGATTAAAGAAGTATTTGGACCTACGGCAGAATCTGTCTCTGTGGCATTTCGTTCTGCTGCAATAGGTACAAAAGAAGAAAAACTACTCACATTAGCAGATATGTTACTTGCTAATGGTAATGCGGGCCTAATTGATTTGAACTTAAATCAGAAACAAGTAGTTCAAAATGCAGGTTGTTCACCTACATTTTTAAATGATTATGGGTACCACCAATTTTATGGATCACCAAAAGCAGATCAGACTCTGGATGAAGTGAAAGACTTATTGCTCTCTCAAATCGATAAGTTAAAAAAAGGAGAGTTTGAAGATTGGATGATCTCTGCCGTAGTTAATGATTTAAAACTTAGTCAAACAAGAGAATATGAAAATAATACTGCATTAGCTTCGGCATATTATAATGCATTTATTCATAGAGAGGATTGGAAAGATAAAGTCGAATTCTTAAATGAACTTAAAAAAGTTTCTAAACAAGAATTAGTAGATTTTGCAAATTCTTT
This sequence comes from Aquimarina spinulae, assembly GCF_943373825.1. Taxonomy (NCBI): domain Bacteria; kingdom Pseudomonadati; phylum Bacteroidota; class Flavobacteriia; order Flavobacteriales; family Flavobacteriaceae; genus Aquimarina; species Aquimarina spinulae. The sequence continues at coordinate 101,989 of NZ_CALSBP010000003.1, forward strand.
TTACAAGGATAATTATGTAGTGATATATAAGCGTAAAGGAGAAGATAAAAATATTACCAAAGTAGAAAATCCCGGTATTACACCTGTAGAGTTAAATAGAGATAAACAATCAGAATTTATCAAGGCATTTGCTCAGCAAGAAACTCCTGCTTTAACACCTAAGTATATTGATTATAAATCGGCAATTAAAGAAACTAAAACCAATAGCGAATTAAAAGTGTCTTATATTGATAATCCTAATAATGATTTATTTAATCTTAGTATCATTTTTGATATGGGAAGAGATAATGATCGTAAAGTTTCTCTGGCAACAGGATATCTAGATTATTTAGGTACAGATAAATACTCTCCCGAAGAGTTAAAGAAAGAGTTCTATAAACTAGGAATTGATTATTATGTAAATGCAGGTTCTGATAAAACATATGTTGGTATTTCTGGATTAAAAGAAAACCTTGATGCAGGCTTGGCTTTATTAGAGCACTTATGGACTAATGCAGTTCCTAACCAGGAAACATATGCAAAATATGTAGATCAGATCGCAAAAGGACGTCAGGATGCGAAAACACAAAAAGGAAACATTTTGTGGAATGGGTTGATGAGTTATGGTATGTATGGTGATAATTCTCCTTTACGTAATATCTATACAATAGGAGAGTTACAGGCTGTTAATCCGCAGGAATTAGTAGATAAAATTAAAGAGCTTCGTAATTTCAAACAACGTATATTTTATTATGGTAAAGATGTAGATGCAGCAATAGCCTCTATAAACAAAAATCATAAGATTCAAGGTGAATTGTTAGACTACCCAGAAGAAGTTAAATACGTTCAAAAAGAAACCGGAGGTAATGTGTACTTTGTTGATTATGATATGGTACAGAGTGAAATGATATTTTTAGCAAAAGGATCAGAGTTTGATTCTGGTAAAATGGCAGCTTCAAGATTGTTTAATACATACTTTGGTAGTGGGTTATCGTCTATAGTGTTTCAAGAAATTAGAGAGTCAAAATCATTAGCATACTCTGCATTTTCTGCATATTCAACGGCATCAGAAAAAGGAGATTCTAATTATGTATATGCATATATAGGTACCCAGGCAAATAAAATGCCTCAGGCAGTAGATGCAATGATGGATTTAATGACTAATATGCCAGAAGCAGAAGAACAGTTTAACGCAGCAAAAGAAGCAACATTAAAGAAAATTGCTGCTCAGCGTATAACCAAATCTAATATTTTCTGGACTTATGAAGGATTAAAGAAAAGAGGAATCGATAATGATAACCGAGAAGAGATGTATAATACTATTAAAGATATGACTCTAGATGATCTTAAATCTTTCTTTAATGAAAATATAAAAGGAGAAACCTATAACGTACTTGTAGTTGGTAATAAAAAAGATGTAAATATGGATGCGTTATCCAAATTAGGTGTAGTTAAAGAAATGGATGTTGATTATCTTTTCAATTATGAGAAGAAAAATGAAGATATAAAACTGTAAAATCAGATAAACGATTATTAATTTATAAACCCTGTGAGAAATCACAGGGTTTATTGCTGTTGACCTGTTTGTAATTCTTATATTTGAATTCACATTGCAAATTATAAATGGTTTAGATACCACAAAAATTAGAACATAACGAATGAATCTTTTACAAGGTAAAACAGCTATTATCACTGGAGCTACTCGTGGTATTGGCAAAGGAATAGCAGAAATTTTTGCGCAACAAGGAGCAAATATTGCTTTCACTTATAGTTCTTCTGTTGAAGCAGCTAAAACATTAGAAAAAGAATTAAACGGATTAGGAATAAAAGCTAAAGGATATCAAAGTAATGCTGCAAGTTACGATCAGGCACAGGAATTAGCTGCAGATGTATTAGAAACATTTGGTAGTATTGATATTTTAGTGAATAATGCTGGTATTACTAAAGATAACCTTTTAATGCGTATGAGTGAGGAAGACTTTGATAAAGTTATCGAGGTAAACCTGAAAAGCGTATTTAATATGACAAAAGCAGTTCAAAGAACTATGCTTAAGCAACGTAAAGGAAGTATAATAAATATGAGTTCGGTTGTTGGGGTAAAAGGTAATGCAGGTCAAGCTAATTATGCAGCTTCAAAAGCAGGAATTATTGGTTTTTCAAAATCTGTTGCGCTAGAACTTGGCTCTAGAAATATTAGAAGTAATGTAGTTGCCCCTGGTTTTATTGAAACCGAAATGACAGAAAAACTTGACGAGAAAGTTGTAGAAGGATGGCGTAATGCAATTCCACTAAAACGAGGTGGTAGTCCCGAAGATATTGCAAATACATGCCTATTTCTGGCAAGTGATTTAAGTGCATATATTACAGGGCAAGTACTTAATGTGGATGGAGGAATGCTTACTTGATTTTAGAATTACGATTAACGATTTAAGAATCATTTTTTTGAATATTTTAATATTTTTTGATGCTAAAAGTCATTAAATTTCAACTTGTATGAAATGAGTTGCACTTAACACTCTAAAATAAATTGTAATTCGTAACTCAACCATCGTATATCGTAATTAATAGAATGCAAACAGAAACAATCTTATTGATCATAGCCGCTTTTATAACAGCATTAATTGTTGCATTGTTTCAATATTGGTATAAAACAAAAAACAGGAAAAAAAACATCCTGTTTTTTGCTTTTTTACGTTTCCTTAGTGTTTTTGCACTACTATTGCTGTTAATTAATCCTACTTTCAAACAGAATACGTATTATGTAGAGAAACCTGCTTTGGTAGTTGCAGTGGATAATTCTTCTTCAATAAAATATCTTAAACAAGATCAGAAAATTACTCAGTTTGCAAACCAAATTGCTGATAATGAAGAACTCAATGAAAGATTTGATATTACTTATTATTCATTTTCTGATAAATTAAATGATTCTCTACGCTTTTCTTTTGATCAAAAGCAGACTAATATATCAAAAGCGTTAGAAGAACTTGAGCAAATTCATAAAAATACAATTGCTCCTACAATTGTGATCACCGATGGAAATCAAACTTATGGTAAAGATTATCAATTTAGTAGCATAGGGTATAAGCAAGCTGTGTATCCGATTATTTCTGGAGACACAATTAAGGTGCTGGATACCAAAATACAGCAACTCAATGTTAACCGTTATGCATATTTAAAAAATAAATTTCCTGTAGAGGTAATTCTTACATATTCAGGCAATGAGGAGATTACAACTACATTTCAGGTAAGGTCGGGTAGTAGTACAATTTTTTCTCAACCCGTTTCTTTCTCAGGAACAAATAACTCTACAGTAGTTAATTTTACCCTGCCGGCTAATACGGTAGGTGTAAATCAATACGTTGCGGCATTGATACCTTTGGATATAGAAAAAAACACAATAAATAATTCGAAAACTTTTGCTGTCGAGGTAATTGATCAAAAAACCAATGTGTTGTTGATTAGTGATATAGTACATCCAGATCTTGGAGCTATAAAGAAAAGTGTCGAAAGTAATGAAAGGCGAAGTATAACGATTAGTAAACCTAATGAGAATAAGGAATTAGATGATTATCAGTTAGTTATATTGTATCAGCCCAATACTAGATATAGGGCAGTATATGAAAAATTAAATACCCTGAAAAAAAATTATTTTACGATTACCGGCTCAAAAACAGATTGGGTTTTTCTTAATAGGATACAAAATAAATATACCCAGGAAATTACACGACAGAATGAATATTATGTTCCCAGGTATAACAATAATTATGGAGCATTTCTTCAAGAAGATATTGGTTTTCAAGGTTACCCTCCTTTAATAGGTACTTTTGGAGAAATTAGAATGAATTCGAATCATGACCCTTTATTATATAGAACAATAAGTAATATTGATACAGACGAAATGTTACTTGCAACCATAGAACAAGGAGGAATAAGAGAAGCCGTTTTGTTTGGAGAAGGAATATGGAGATGGAGAGCTCAAAGTTATTTAGATACTCAAAAATTTGAAGATTTTGATGAGTTTTTTGGCAAACTGATCCAGTATCTGGCTTCAAATAAAAGAAAGAGTAGGTTAAATACTATCTCAGAGTCATTTTATTATGGTAATGCCAGTGTTGTTATTAAAGCAGAATATTTTACAAAAAATTACGAATTTGATAGGAGAGGAAATTTAAGAATTTCAATTAAAAATAAAGAAACAGAAGCTACTCAAACTATACCTATGTTATTGAAAAATAATTCATATGAAGTAGATTTGAGTAATCTTGATGCGGGAAATTATGACTATACAGTAACAGTATTAGGTGAAAATATAGCACGTTCTGGAAGTTTTGCAATTCTGGAATATGATGTAGAACAACAATTTCTTAACGCAGATGTAACAAAACTGAAGCAAGTAGCTACTAATACTAATGGTAAGTCATATTATTTAAATCAAAAAGACACACTTATAAAAGAATTACTAGCAGATCAAAGATATCAAACGATACAAAAAAATAAGGAAAATGTAGTATCTTTAATAGACTGGAAATATCTTTTAGCAATAGTTATTTTGTTACTTACTATAGAATGGTTTGCACGAAAATATAACGGACTTATTTAAAACTAAAAACTCAAAATTATTATGGAAAAATTACCAAAAATAGGATTGCCTATTCTAATTCTATTAGTATTAGTAATCGTCTTTATTTCAAAATCAACAGAAACTATTGGTTCTGGAGAAGCCGGTGTGCTTTATAAAACATTTGGAGGAGGTGTGGTTACAGATAGTCCACCTCTGGGAGAAGGGTTTCATTTAGTTGCTCCCTGGAATAAAGTAATCGTTTATGAAGTACGACAGCAAGAAGTTTTTGAAAAAATGCAAGTACTTTCTTCTAACGGGTTAGAAATTAAATTAGATGCTTCTGCATGGTTTCAACCAGATTATGAAAAATTAGGGTTATTACACCAACAAAAAGGAGAAAATTATGTGGCAAGAGTTTTATTGCCGACAATACGATCTGCAGCCCGTAGTGTAGTAGGAAGGTATACTCCAGAGCAATTGTATTCTAGTAAACGAGATGCGATTCAAAAAGAGATTTTTGAAGAGACAAAGAAAATTGTAAGTAATCAATACATCCAACTTAATGAAGTATTGGTACGTGATGTAACATTACCACCAACAATTAAAGAGGCAATCGAGCGTAAGCTAAAACAAGAGCAAGAATCGTTAGAATATGAATTTAGATTAGAAAAAGCCAAAAAGGAAGCTGAAAGACAAAAAATTGATGCAGAAGGTAAAGCGGTAGCTAATCAAATTTTAAGCGCTTCGTTAACAGATAAAATTCTTAAAGAAAAAGGAATAGAAGCTACATTACAACTAGCCAAATCACCTAATGCCAAGGTAGTAGTTGTAGGGTCAGGAAAAGATGGAATGCCAATAATTCTTGGTAACCAATAGAAAAACAAGATCGTATGATTAGGTTTACAGGCACTCTAGAGTGCCTGTGTTTTTTATTAATTTAAATACGTGTAAAACCTCTTAGTAATCATAAACGATAAAGAATTATAGCAGATGCTATACTATGAAGATCGTAAACACAAAAAATCATTCAAATGGAGATAAAAAATAAGGAAGATTCTTCGTTTTACATAAATAATCCGGATAATACATTTGTAGATAATGTAACTACTGCTATTCTGGAGGAATGTGATGATACGAAAGCATTTCATTCATCTTTACCAGGATATAAACCAACACCTTTGATTCCTTTACCTAACCTTTCCAAAAAATATAATGTTGGTAATATTTATATCAAAGATGAATCATTTCGTTTTGGTTTAAATGCATTTAAAGGGTTAGGGGCTTCATATGCTATACATCAGGTCCTTAAAAAGAAACCACAGATAGACACTTTTTGTACCGCTACAGATGGTAACCACGGAAGAGCTGTGGCATGGTCGGCTAATTTTTTTCATAAAAAAGCAGTAGTTTTTGTTCCGAAAGGAACGACAAATCAACGTATAAAAGCTATTGAAAAAGAAGGGGCTATAGTTGAACAAGTAGATGGTAATTATGATAAAACCTGTGCTTATGCTAAAGCAGTAAGTGAAAAAAATGGATGGGAGCTAGTACAGGATACTGCCTGGGAGAATTATGAAGAAATTCCAGCATATATTATGGGAGGGTATTTAACACTCTTTCAAGAAATGGAAGATAGCCTTCATCTTGCGTCAAATCCAAAAATAGATCTTGTTTTTCTACAAGCTGGTGTAGGGAGTTTTGCAGGAACAGGAATTAGATATTACTTAGAAAGGTATGGAGCAAACCGCCCTAAGATTATCATTGTAGAACCAACAGAAGCAGATGCAATTCTTGCTTCTTTTAAAAAAGGAAAAATAACGACTTCGTTAGGAAATAGTGAAACAATAATGGCGGGACTTAATTGCGGAACACCTTCTCTAGGAGCATGGGATTTAATAAAAAATGGAAGTGATGTCTCAATCAAAATTAATGATAAATATTCCAGAGAAGCAATTCGGGAACTTTATTTCTCTAGTGGTTCGGATACAAAAATAATTTCTGGAGAATCTGGCGCTAGCGGTTTAGCAGGTTTTATTGCGATCATGAAAGAACAAGAATGTAAACCGATAAAAGAAACGTTACGTATAAATGAAACCACTAATATTCTTTTTATAAGTACCGAAGGTGCAACAGATATTAATATGTTTGATAGTATTATAAGTGAGGAATAATGAATAGAACATTAGAATACAAATGAGAAAAATATTAGAAACCGAAAGATTATCTCTTCGTGAATTTAGCCTAGAAGACTCTGATTTTGTTTTAGAATTGGTTAACTCTCCAAAGTGGTTAGAATTTATAGGAGATAGAAATGTTAGAACACAAGCTGAAGCAAAGGGATTTTTAGAAAATAATCTAATACAAAGTTATAAAGAAAATGGGTTCGGTTTATGGGTAATTGTATTAAAAGAAACCGGTACTTCTATAGGAATGTGTGGATTAGTAAATAGAGATACATTAGAAGATATTGATATCGGATTTGCAATGCTTCCAGAACATTTAGGATTGGGGTATGGGTATGAAGTAGCCAATGCAACAATGAACTATGCTAAAAATACCTTACATCTCGATAAAATTGTTGGCATAACAAACCCTAATAACATTGCTTCAATTAAGTTGTTAAACAAAATAGGATTACGTTTTGTGAAAACGATAGAATTATCAGAAAAGGATACAGTCCTATTTTTTTCTACCCCTACAGATACTAAGGAAGAAAAAGAACTAAACAAACTAACAACGAGATTTTTTAGCCTGTTTACCAATGCAGAGGGGAAGACCCCTAATATTGAAGAAATTGAGAATATCTTTATTTCTAATGGCATCATAATAAGTAATACCCATGGTGTTCCAGAAATCTATGATCTTAATGAGTTTATAACTCCAAGAAAAAAAATGCTAAGCGATGGGACACTTACAGATTTTAGAGAAAGCGAAATTTTACATAAAACAGAAATATACGGTAATGTAGCACAACGATTTAGTTTTTATGAAAAATCGGGTAAATTAAACGGAGTGTATTTTGAGTCTCGGGGAATGAAAACTATTCAGTTTATCAAAGTAGGTCTTGATTGGAAAATGTCTTCTGTTGCTTGGAGTGATGAAAAATAGAGTATAGTTAGTATTAGATGTGAGAAAGTTAAATTATGTTAAATTTAACTTCTATTGTGTTAAATTTGGTTTTTTACCGTAATTATATTACTTTTAAACCTTAAACTCAACTAATGCTTATATGAAAAAAAGAATGATCCGCCCGGTTCTACTGGGCTTGGGATTAGTCGCCCTATCAGTAATCGTAATTATTTCTATAAAGAAAGACAATTTAGAACAAAGTACGAACGAAACTGAAATCGATAATCTACGAGAACAACACAGTACCTATTTAAAAAACAGCCCTTACAAAGAGACTTTAAGACTTACAAAGTCTGAGCGAAAAGCCAAAGGACTTCCGCCAAATAGATATTTTGAGCAAATGTGGGAATTAACTATGAATCCTACAACTGGTAAAACAGAACCAGAGAAGATCTATGCAGTTCAAAAACAATTAGCAAATACAGCAAAAAGAGCTCCGGGAGATGCTCAAGATAACCCTTGGATAGAAAGAGGTCCTAATGATATTGGAGGACGTACCAGAGCTATTTTATTTGACCCCAATGATGCCAACAATAGAAGAGTTTATGCCGGTGGTGTAAGTGGTGGATTATGGGTTAATAACGATATTACATCTGCCGCTTCACAATGGAGTCGAGTGCAGAATGTTCCCGGAAATCTTTCGGTAACCTCAATAACTGTAGATCCTAGAAACTCAAATACATGGTATGTAGGTACAGGAGAACAATATACCTTTGGTGCAGTGGTAGGTAATGGAGTATACCGCTCTACAGATGGTGGTAATACCTGGCAAGCTGTCAATATTCCTGCTGCTGGAGGCGGAAATATTAATTTTAGCGCTACAAACCTTTTCCTTTCAGGGATTTATTATGTAAATGATATTGTAGCATGGAATAATACAGCACAAAATCGTACTGAATTATTCGTTGGAGTAGGAGCACATAGATATGGAGACTCTTCTGGACCAACAAACTGGTTAGGAATCCAGTCTGCAGGAATTTACCGATCAATAGATGGTGGAGCGAACTGGAATAGAATAGAATCGGCTAATATGCAATACCAAAATAATAATGTAAATTATTACTATATACCTAATGATTTTGAAATAGGAGCCGATAATAGATTATGGGTTGGTACTATTAATTCACCGTTAGGAAATGGAGGAGGACGTGTATTTAGCTCTAATGATGGTGCAACCTGGACAGAAGCAGCAGCTTCCCCACTTAATGATTCTAATAGAGTAGAGTTAGAAACTTCTGCAACCAATGCTAATAAAATATATGCATTAACCCAAGGTGTTGCCAGAGATGCTAATAATGATGTAATAGATCCAGTTCATGTTTATCGTAGTTTGGATGGTTTTGCAACAGCTCCGACTGCTACAACATTACCAAATGATGTAGACAATGGTATTCCTGCAAAAGATTTTACCAGAGGACAGGCGTTTTATGATTTAATGATAGAGTCAGACCCCAATAATGATAATATACTATATGTTGGAGGAATTGATCTTTTTAGATCTGCAAATAGTGGTGATGCATGGAGCCAAATTTCAAAATGGTCTAACAATAATAATTTAGCTGGATTAGGAGCTTCAATTGTTCATGCAGATCAGCATGCTATGACATTTAGACCAGGAAACTCAAATCAGGCAATTTTTGGTAATGATGGAGGGGTATTTTATGCAAATAGCTTGTCTACGGCTGCAAATAATAATGTATTTGGAGCAAGAAATAATAATTATAATGTAACCCAATATGTAAAGGCAGGTATAGGTCCTAATGGAGCTGGCGATGTAGCAGGTATCTTTTCTGCAGGAGCTCAGGATAATGGATCTCAGGCATTTAGAAATATAGTAGCAGGAATAAATGGATCCGAACAATTAACAGGAGGAGATGGTTTCTACACTTTTATAGATAAAGATGGTGAATATATGATTGCTACGTATGTACATAATGTAATTCATAGATTTAATTTACCATGGGATGGACGTAGTAGAATACAAGGAGGAGCAACTACTCTTGTAAATGAAGACTCTACCGGAGATTTTGTAAACCAAATGGGATATGATAGTAATGCTAATTACTTATTATCGAATGCCTCTTCTTATGATGCAGCTACAGAGACTTGGAACTATTTTATAAAAACTATTGATGTTGCCGGAAATAGAAATGATGATATTACAAATGCATTACTAACAAGCAAGCCTACGGCTTTTATCGCTTCTCCTTTTGCTAACAATACCTGGTATGTAGGAACTGCCTCTGGTGGTTTATTAAGATTAACAAATGTAGGTTTTGGAGCAGCTAATTGGGCGGAAATAAATACGCCTTTTGTTGGATCTGTTTCCTCTGTTAGATTAGGAGCAACAGCAAATGATATCATGGTTACGATTCATAACTATGGTGTTACTAGTGTATGGTACTCTTCTGATGCAGGAGTTAATTGGTCAAATAAAGAAGGAGATCTTCCTGATATCCCGGTTAGAGATATTTTACAAAACCCATTAGATAGAACAGAAGTTATTGTAGCAACACAACTAGGAGTATGGGTTACTACTAATTTTGATACAGCAAATCCAAATTGGGTTAGATCACAAAATGGTATGAGTGATGCTAGTGTAACCTCTTTTGATTATTGGGAAATAAATGGAGATCAAAATAATAATACGATTATAGCTTCTACTTATGGGCGAGGTATTTTTACAGGTTCATTTACTGCTAATGGAGTGCAAGATAATGAAGCGCCAACAGCGCCAACAAACCTTATCTCATCTAATGTTGCTGAGACTACGTTAACATTATCCTGGACTGCTTCTAATGATAATGTCGGCGTTACAGAATATGATGTATATCAAGGAAATGTTAGAATAGGATCTACAGCAGGAACAAGTACTAATATTAATTCGTTAACAGCTAATACTTCTTATCAATTTAGAATCAGAGCTAAGGATGCCGTTGGAAACGAATCTGGATTTAGTAATACGCTTGATGTTACAACATTAGCCCCAGCACCAGTTGACCCTTGTGCAGGAGTAGCTGCGTATGTTAATGGACAGGCATATCCGGTTGGAAGCAGGGTGACATTCTCGGGAGATTTGTATGAGAGAACTGCTGCAACATGGATTAATCTTGGAGCATGTGGAGTTCCAGGAGATGCTCAAGCGCCTACAGCACCAACGAATCTTGTAGCATCTAATGTTGCAGAAACTACACTAACATTATCCTGGACTGCATCTAATGATAATGTTGGCGTTACAGAATATGATGTATATCAAGGAAATACTAGAATCGGATCTACAGCCGGAACAAGTACTAATATTAATTCGTTAACTGCTAATACTCCTTATCAATTTAGAATTAAAGCTAAGGATGCTGCAGGAAACGAATCTGGATTTAGTAATGCAGTTAATGTTAATACATTAGCTCCAGCACCAGTTGACCCTTGTGCAGGAGTGGCTGCCTATGTTAATGGTCAGGCATATCCGGTAGGGAGTAGAGTAACATACTTAGGAAATTTATATGAGAGAGCTGCTACTATCTGGACTAATCTTGGGCCATGTGGAGTTCCTGCAGCTGTTGCAGCTGTTGCTAATTCGACCCAGAGTACTGATCTTACAGGGCCTCCTATAACTCCGATGCCACTTAGCTTTTACCCTAATCCTGTAGAAAATGATATGTATGTTGCTACAACAGATATATCAGAAATAAATTATATGATAATGAATGCTGCTGGACAAATTGTTGCTCAGGGAGTTATAAATAATAATAAGGTGGATGTTCAAAACTTAAATAAAGGAATATACATACTGAAATTAAAATCAGAAAATGATATAATGATTAAACAATTCGTGAAAAAATAATAATTTTTATAACAGTGATTTGTTTAGAAGGCTGTCTGAAAGGGCAGTCTTCTTTTTTTTTACTTCTGTTTATATTTATAAGTAAAAAAGCCTCCATAATATAAATTATGAAGGCCTTACTAAATAGTAAAATGGTTAGTGGTTACTACTTATCTTTAAGTTTCTTAGCTTGCTTTGTCCATTTATCTCTTTCAATTCTGCCAGGAAAGAATTGAATAAGAGTAGTTACGGTATCAATATCTTCTGTGGTAAATTTACTAATTTGATCAAAAGTATAGATACCAATACTGTTTAATTTTTCTTCAATAAAAGGACCAATACCACTAATTAGCTTTAAATCATCCTTTTGAGAGGCATCTGCTTTACCAAAACTATCAAAATTTAATGTAGGCATTTCTCCGCCATTTGTAACAGCTACTCCTCCGTGATCCCGCGTCTTAACTGCTTTAATTCCATTTTCGGGATTAGAAAATGTCGAATTTGCCTTTTCGTTATTTGCATTTTTAAGCATGGCATTTTCTCTTTCACACTCATCCAATGCTTTTTTATATTTTTTTTTGAGCGCTCTTTTTGATAGGAACCTTCCTAACAAAAATGCCAGGAATAATAGCAATAATAGGCACCACCAATTTGCTTCGTTTAAAAAATCTAACATAGTTATAATATTTTTAGTTTACGGTTATTTCTATTCTTCTGTTTTTTGCTTTGTTTTCCTCGCTATCATTCGGAACGATAGGATTTGATTCTCCCTTAGATAAGGCTATAATCTTATCTTTAGCTATACCTTGCGAAATAAGATATTCTCTTACATTATTTGCTCTTTGTTGTCCAAACCAGAGATTTGCTTCTTCCTCACCAACATCATCTGTATGTCCAGTGATTACAACAGATTTATCAGGATATTTATTAATGTAATTTTTAAGCTCTAATGCATAATTAGATAAAGTGGCATCTGGTTGAAATGTTTTTTGACCAAAATTAGAATGCAATGTTCGAGTAGTTATACTTTTTTCAACTTCGGCTAATCTAGCTTCATTTAATGTGCTGAAATTTAATAGTATTCCACCAGGATATTCCCCATTATCAGAGTAGGTGTAATTATTTAATTGCGTTTTGGTTACGATACGATCTGCATTAATTCCTGCTGTAACCAAGATATCTTTAATAAAGTTAGCTCTAGAACTACCTAATTGTGTGCTATCACTATTTTCAGAAGAATTCTCATAACCATAAATGATAAGTTCCTGATCTTGGTGTTGTCCTAAGTAATCAGTTACTTGTTGGCTAAAACCTTTTAGAGAATTGGGGATAAATACATCTCCATTGGTATTGTTAATCTTTAGATTTTCAACATATCTAAATACATCTTGCCCGTGGGGTCCTTTTGCAAATAATCCAACACTTCTATTTGCTGCTGCGATGCTATCTTCATATGCTTTTTTTGCTAATGCTTCTAATTCGGGATCAGGTTTTTGTTCTACTACAGGTATACTTTCATTAGTGCTTTTTGTACACCAATCACAAGAGTAATACCACCATATTGCCAGCCAGGCAAAAAGTAAAAAAATAAGAAAAGAGGAGAAATTTTTCATGCGTTGTTGATTAGTATTGGTTTTTTAAAGTTATAAAAATGTTTATAATCAACCTATTGCAGGCGTTAAATTCTAAGGATTTAATCATAGAAAAAAGATGAATCGCAAAAAAATAAGCTGAAATGCGTTTGAGTAAAAATAATTTTTTATAAATTCGCAGGGTATTTAGAAAAAAACAATGAATAATATATTTGTACATCATCATCATTCTTACATTTTCGCTCAGGCGTGGTAGGTATGATATGTGTATAACACAATAATATGAAAACCCGTTTGAGTAATTCAAACGGGTTTTTTGTTTCTGCAAAACTCGTTTTTGAATTGCTCAAGCACAACACCAACAAAATGTCAAAAATTAAAATTGCAATTCAAAAAAGCGGGCGCCTTAATGAGGATTCAGTAAAAATACTGAAAGACTGCGGTATTTCGATTGATAATGGTAAAGATCAACTAAAAGCCCAAACCCGTAATTTTCCTATGGAAGTTATGTTTTTACGAAATGGAGATATACCTCAATATCTTAGGGATGGTATCGTTGATATCGCTATTATAGGAGAGAATGTACTTATAGAAAAGGGGAAAGATATTTCGATTACAGAACGACTTAATTTTTCAAAATGTAAAGTTTCTCTAGCAGTCCCAAAAGATTTTGAGTACAATTCGATTAAAGATCTTGACGGAAAAAGAATTGCTACTTCATACCCCAACACAGTTAATGAATATCTAGAAAAACAGGGAATCTCGGCAGAATTGCACCAAATATCTGGATCGGTAGAGATCGCACCGAATATTGGTTTGGCAGATGCAATTTGTGATATTGTATCCAGTGGTAGTACATTATTTAAAAATAATCTTAAAGAAGTAGAAGTAATGCTCGCTTCTGAAGCCGTACTTGCGGTGTCTCCAAAAATATCAGACGATAATAAAACACTTCTTGAAAAATTACAATTTAGAATCAAAGCAGTTTTAAAAGCTAGAAATTCTAAATATGTCCTGCTTAATGCTCCTAACCATAAAATTGAAAATATTGTTAAAATATTGCCAGGTATGCGAAGCCCAACAGTATTGCCACTTGCAGAAGAAGGCTGGAGTTCTATTCATACTGTTGTAGAGAAAAATAAATTTTGGGATATTCTTGATGAGTTAAAAGCAGAAGGAGCAGAAGGAATTTTGGTTTGTCCAATAGAAAAGATGGTTTTATAAATAATTTAATGTGTTTCTGTTACAACAGAAATGAAGAAGAGATGCAAAAAATATACAATCCAAATAAAAACAATTGGCCAGAGATATTAAAAAGACCAACACAAACTGTAGCCGATATTGAAGAAAAAGTGTTGACTGTTTTTAATGAAGTCAAAACAGAGGGTGATCGGGCGGTACAACGTTATACTAAAAAATTTGATAAGGTAGATCTTGATGCAATTCTTGTAGATTCTGAAGAAATAGAAGAAGCAAAAAAACAGGTAAATCAGGATTTAAAAGATGCAATACAATTAGCTAAATCTAATATTGAAAGGTTTCATGCGGCACAAAAAACGGATAAGGTTTCAGTTGAAACAACAATCGGAGTGAAATGCTGGCAGGAGAAAAGACCTATTCAAAAAGTAGGATTATACATCCCAGGAGGAACAGCTCCTTTGTTTTCTACAATTTTGATGTTAACCGTTCCTGCTAATCTTGCAGGATGTAAAGAAATCGTATTATGCTCCCCTCCGAATAAGGAAGGGAAAATTCACCCGGCTATTTTGTATGCCGCTAATCTTTGTGGGGTAACAAAAATCTGTAAAGTAGGAGGGATTCAAGCTATTGCAGGAATGACTTTTGGAACAGAAACTATTCCGTCTGTATACAAAATATTTGGTCCGGGTAATCAATTTGTAACAGTAGCAAAACAACTGGCAACGAAGTTTGGAGTCGCTATAGATATGCCAGCGGGACCAAGTGAATTGCTTGTGGTCGCAGATGATACTGCCAATGCATCCTTTATTGCTTCTGATTTGTTAAGCCAGGCAGAACACGGTAAAGATAGCCAAGTGATTTTGGTATCTACATCTAAAAAAATGATGGATGAAGTAGAAGAAGAGGTAGTTAAACAACTAGCGGTTTTGCCAAGAAAAGAAATTGCCGAAGGAGCTATATCCAATTCAAAATTAATCTGCGTTGAAGATGATCAGCAAGCTATAGAATTAATCAATGAGTATGGCCCTGAGCATTTTATAGTATGTACAAAAAATGAGGATTTTTTTATTGATAATATAACCAATGCAGGCTCTGTGTTTATTGGTAATTATACACCAGAAAGTGCAGGGGATTATGCCTCGGGGACTAATCATACGCTACCGACCAATGGATATGCAAAACAATATAGCGGTGTAAATCTGGATAGTTTTATGAAGTCAATGACATTTCAGAAAATATCAAAACAAGGCATCCAGAACATAGGTAAAGCAATTGAACTTATGGCCGAAGCAGAAGGTTTACAAGCGCATAAGAATGCAGTAACACTACGATTAGAGAGTTTGAAATAGTTGTTAATTGATTGGCACAAGTAGCTAGTAATCATTAATGAGGTTTTAACCAACAGCAATACACTAAAAATGAATAAAATTCAATTCAATATAAAACAATTAGTTCGTAAGAATATACAATATCTAAAACCGTATAGTTCGGCCAGAGACGAGTTTACAGATTTTGATCAGGATATGGTTTTTTTAGACGCCAATGAAAATCCTTATGAAAATGGAGTCAATCGATATCCTGATCCGCAACAGAAAAGTTTAAAAAAGATAATAGCAAATCAAAGAAAAGTTTCAGAAACCAATCTACTTCTGGGTAATGGTAGCGATGAAGTATTAGATCTGATATTTAGAGCGTTTTGCGAACCTGGTATCGACAATATTATTACAATGCCTCCTACATACGGGATGTATAAAGTATTGGCAAACATCAATAATATAGAAGAACAACAAGTATGTTTAAGAGAGGATTTTCAACCAGACGTCGAAGCTATACTCGCTACAGCGAATAGTTATTCTAAATTACTTTTTATTTGTTCTCCTAATAACCCTTCGGGAAATTTGATTGAACAAAAACGAATAGAAGAACTTCTTGAGCGTTTTAGAGGATTGGTGATTATTGATGAAGCGTATATTGATTTTACCGATAGAGAAAGTTGGGTAGGGAGTATAGATAGATATCCAAACCTTATAGTAACGCAGACGTTATCCAAAGCATATGGCTTGGCGGGCATACGATTAGGAGTTTGTTATGCTTCTGATAAAATAATAGCCGTTCTAAATAAAATAAAACCACCTTATAATGTGAACGAATTAACACAACAGCGAGCTTTGAAACGTGTTATCGAAGAAGATCAAATTCTAGCTGAAGTATCAGCTATAATAAAGGAACGTACCCATTTAGAAAAAGCTTTATCTACCATAAATTTTGTAGAGAAAATATTTAAAAGTGACGCCAATTTTATTTTGGTAAGAGTTGATGATGCTAATAAACGATACGATCAGTTAATTAAAGAAGGTATTGTGGTTCGCAATAGAAGTACACAACCTTTATGCAAAAATACACTTCGGTTTACAGTAGGTACTAAAGAAGAAAATGAAAAACTAATACGAGTACTTACTTCAATTTCAAAATCATGAACTCATTTCAGAAATTTTTTAAATAAAAGTAAAATTAGAGACAATATTATAATATGAAAAAGAAAGTATTATTTATAGATCGTGATGGTACGATTATCAAAGAAACAGCAGATGAGCAGATAGATGCGTTCGAGAAGATGATATTCTATCCAAAGGCATTTACGTATTTAGGTAAAATTGCTCAGGAATTAAACTATGAACTGGTAATGATCACCAATCAAGATGGTTTGGGTACCGACGTATTTCCTGAGGATACATTTTGGCCTGTACATAATTTTATTATGAAATCTTTTGAAAATGAAGGAGTCATATTTGATAAAGTATTTCTTGATAGAACTTTTCCTCATGAAAATGCTGATACCAGAAAACCAGGAACAGGGTTGTTAACCGAATATTTTTCTGAAGAATATGATTTGATAAATTCTTTTGTGATCGGAGATCGTTTAACTGATATGGAATTAGCTAAAAATCTAGGAGCGAAAGGGGTTTTTATTAATGATAATACCAACCTGGGAACAGGAGAGATTACAATAAAAAGGGAAGAGTTAAACAATCATATTGCTCTGGAGAGCAATGATTGGCAAAAAATATATGAATTTCTTAAACTAAAAGATCGCGTTGCAGAAATTTCCCGAAAAACCAATGAAACTGATATTTATATCAAACTAAATCTTGATGGCACCGGTAAAAGTAATATTAGTACAGGATTAGATTTTTTTGATCATATGTTAGACCAAATTGCTCGTCATGGTCAAATGGATTTAGATATCAAAGTAAAAGGAGATTTAGAAGTCGATGAACACCACACTATCGAGGATACTGCAATAGCATTAGGAGAAGTATTTAGTAAGGCTCTGGATGATAAATTGGGAATCGAACGTTATGGTTTTTGTTTACCAATGGATGATTGCCTGGCACAGGTAGCTATTGATTTTGGAGGACGTAATTGGTTAGTATGGGAAGCAGAATTTAACCGTGAAATGATAGGTAAAATGCCAACAGAAATGTTTTTTCACTTTTTTAAATCGTTTACAGATGGGGCTAAAGCAAATCTTAATGTAAAAGCAGAAGGCACCAACGAGCATCATAAAATTGAAGCTATTTTTAAAGCTTTTGCAAAAGCTATTAAAGTAGCCGTAAAACGTGATCCAGATAAAATGATTTTACCTAGTACTAAAGGAGTACTATAATTAGTTACGAATTAAGATTGAAGAATTGTAAATCTAAAATCATAAACCTAAAAGATAAAGTGAAAATTGTAATTATCAATTACGGAGCAGGAAATATCCAATCTATAAAATTTGCAATACAAAGACTGGGATACGAAGCGATATTAAGTAACGATCCCGAAGAAATCAAAGCAGCAGATAAAATTATTTTTCCTGGAGTAGGCGAAGCGAGTAGCGCAATGCATAAGCTTAGAGATTCTGGATTAGATGGCTTGATCCCAGAATTAGAACAACCGGTTTTGGGAATTTGTCTGGGGATGCAATTAATGTGTAACTATACCGAAGAAGGAAATACCAGGGGATTAGGAATTTTTGATGTCGATGTCATACGATTCGACAATCAGGTAAAAGTACCACAGATAGGCTGGAACCAGATAGAATCTCTTGATTCGCCTTTGTTTGATGGGATCTTAGAAAAAGAGCATATCTATTTAGTACACAGTTACTATGCACCAGTTATCAAAGACACTGTCGCAAAGACTCGTTATGGAGTTACATATAGTACAGCACTGCAGAAAGGTAATTTTTATGCAACTCAGTTTCATCCTGAAAAAAGTAGCGTTGTGGGTGAGAAGATATTAAAGAATTTTTTGAAATTATAAAAAGAAAGTAATAATACAGTAAAACTATGAGAATAATACCAGCTATAGATATTATTGAAGGGAAATGTGTTCGTCTTTCGAAAGGAGATTATAACACAAAAAAGATATATAATGAAAACCCATTAGAAGTAGCTAAGGAATTTGAAGCCCATGGAATAGAATATCTGCATTTAGTAGATTTAGATGGGGCAAAATCTAAACATATAGTCAATCATAGAGTGTTAGAGCAAATCGCATCAAAAACAAACTTGAAAATTGATTTCGGAGGAGGTCTTAAGACCGATGATGACCTTAGAATCGCTTTTGAAAGTGGAGCAAATCAAATTACAGGAGGAAGTATCGCCGTAAAAGATCCGAAAACTTTTATATCGTGGCTACAAAAATTTGGAGCAGATAAAATTATTTTGGGGGCAGATGCGCATCATGAAAAGATAGCAGTAAGTGGATGGCAGGAAGAAAGTGATAAAGAATTGATCCCATTTATTAAAGAATATATGAAACAAGGAATAACCTATGTCATTTGTACTGATATTAGTAAAGACGGAATGTTACAGGGACCTTCATTTGATTTGTATAAAAAAATATTGGATCAAGGAACAGTAATTACTAATGATAAGGAGGTAACAAGAACAATAAAACTAATAGCATCAGGAGGAATATCTACCTTTGATGAATTACCAAAACTGGCAGAACTCGGTTGTGAAGGAACTATCATTGGAAAAGCGATTTATGAAAACAGAATTAGCCTGAAACAATTAGAAGAATATATCCTGTCATAAGCTTAAAAAAAAATCAAGAGATGGCTAAAGAGTTTACTGAAAAGCAACTTTTCGAAAAATTAAAGTCTATAGTAAAGAAGGGATAGTAGCGTACAAAACTCGTATTTGAGTAAAAAAAATGATTATGTTAACAAAGAGAATTATACCATGTTTAGATATCAAAAACGGCCGAACCGTAAAAGGAGTCAATTTTGTAGATCTGCGAGATGCGGGT
Organism: Aquimarina spinulae; assembly: GCF_943373825.1. Taxonomy (NCBI): domain Bacteria; kingdom Pseudomonadati; phylum Bacteroidota; class Flavobacteriia; order Flavobacteriales; family Flavobacteriaceae; genus Aquimarina; species Aquimarina spinulae. Next base: position 121,571 of record NZ_CALSBP010000003.1, read on the forward strand.
GATCCTGTAGAACTTGCTGATGCATATTCAAAAGCAGGTGCAGATGAATTAGTGTTCTTGGATATCTCTGCAACAGAAGAACGTCGTAAAACATTAGCAGAATTGGTGCTTAAAGTAGCAGAAAAAATAAATATCCCTTTTACTGTAGGTGGAGGAATTTCATCTATTGAAGATGTAGATGTTTTATTGCAAAATGGAGCCGATAAAGTATCTATAAATTCTTCTGCAGTAAAGAACCCGCAATTGGTTAATGATCTGGCAGGAAAATTTGGATCACAATGTATTACCGTAGCTATAGATGCAAAACAAATCGATGGTAAATGGATAGTACACTTAGTAGGAGGCAAAGTACCTACAGAATTGGATTTGTTTGACTGGGCGAAAGAAGTAGAAAAACGAGGGGCTGGAGAGATATTGTTTACATCTATGGATCATGATGGTACCAAAGACGGGTTTGCGAATGAAGCATTGTCTATATTGTCAGAAGAGCTAAATATACCCATAATTGCTTCTGGTGGAGCAGGAAATATTCAACATTTTGTAGATACATTTAATGAAGGTAGAGCAGATGCTGCACTAGCAGCAAGTGTTTTTCACTTTAAAGAAATAGAAATTAAAGATTTAAAAAAGAAATTACAGGATAATAAAATTCTTGTACGATTATAAAAAAAAGAATCTTCGATGAGCAAAAACAAATGATATAAATTTTAATATCATAGTAAACTTTTCGAAGTGTTTTAAATTATGGAAATAAATTTCAATAAAAATAATGACGGACTTGTTCCTGCTATTATACAGGATGCAATAACTAAGAATGTATTAATGCTTGGATACATGAATCAAGAGGCATATCATACTACTGTAGAAACAAAAAAAGTAACTTTTTTTAGCCGTACCAAAAATAGATTATGGACAAAAGGAGAAGAAAGTGGTAACATTTTGAATCTAGTAGACATAAAGAATGATTGCGATAATGATTCTCTTTTGATTACAGTGAATCCAGTAGGCCCAACTTGTCATAAAGGATCAGATACATGTTGGAACGAAGATAATAAACAATCTTATGGATTTTTGTCAGAACTTGAAGATGTGATTAGAAATCGAAAAGAAAATCAGAATGATTCAACATCATATGTAGCATCGTTATTTAGAAAAGGAATTAATAAAGTAGCGCAAAAGGTAGGGGAGGAAGCTGTAGAAGTAGTTATAGAAGCTAAGGATGATAATGAAAAGTTATTTTTAAACGAAAGTGCAGACTTATTATTTCATTATTTGATACTTTTACAAGCAAAAGGATATGAGTTAAAAGATATTGTAAAGGTTTTAAAATCTAGAAGTTAATTTATAATAAAAAATATCACTGAAAACAGGGAGTGTTTTTCTTTCTTTTTTTTGATAAAATTGCAAAATATTATTGTATTGAGATTTCTTTGATTAATAGCCTTTTAAAACCTTATGTTTCTTGCTGTTGCATATATAAACATTATTATTATTACTTATGATTGAAAAACTACTCTTCTACGCATTTCTCTTTTTGGTGTCTTTTTCTTCATATTCTCAATGTAATTTGGGTCTTATCACTATAGAAAAGTGTGGTATGGAAAATATAGACTTCGACGGGGTCAACGGCCCCGATGGGATTATCAATTTATATAATGAAACTGGTACTACATTAGCAGATGGTACATGGCGTATAGATCCAAGATTTAAATCGGCTTTTGATGAAGTAACCGGTAATTTATCTACATGGGCATTAAAAAGAGCAACTACAGCAGTAACTCAAAATAATTATTTTTTCGAATTAATGAATGCTGCCACCTGTGGTACAGATCCAGTTAGAACCGCTCGGTTAATTTTAGGTCCATTTTCTGGAGTTGCATTACCTCCATCTGGTCCAAATAATGTAAATGCTCAAGGTTGTGATCTTATTGGTTTTGATTTGTTTAGTGCGTTTGCATTAGATAGTAACACACCCTCTCCGCATTTGAACGGGGAATGGACATACAATGGTTCTAGTAGTAGCTTTATAAGTGTTGGCAATGATGGTTTTCTTATGGTTGAAATACCTTATCAGCCTGGGTTGCCTTTAGTAGACCAAGAAGTTTTCGAATTGACTTATACTGTTTCTGGTATTGCGGGATGTTCTCCTCCACAACAAACTACCGTTCGGGTAGCAATGGTTAGACAAGTAGATTCGGGAGAATCTGAGCCCACTCATATTTGTGAAGACGATCTTTTGGCCGGAGTATACGATGCTGATATAGATTTAACTAACGACCTATATTTATTAGGAGAAGATATCGAAGGAGTCTGGTTACCAGAACCTACAGGACAAATTGATAACTCTCAGGATTCTATGGTTAATTTGAGAGCGATTTATGACAATCTTATTAGCGGTAATAACTTACGATTTGGAAGAGAGCAATTTGATTTCGTTTATGGTGTAGAGCAACGTTCTGCAGTGTGTGATGATAAAACCACAAAAGTCAGTTTTGTGTTCTATGAACAACTAAGGCCATTTAACCAAAAGGACCCCCCTTTTCAAATATGTACTAATATTCCTGGAACAATAGATTTATATGATTTGTTAGAATTTACTACAGAAAACGGTATACCATTCGAATATTTTAGTGATAAAAGCACGAATTGGCGCTTGGTTTCGGGCCCCTCTGATTTAGGGCTAATTGTTTTATCACCTAATCCCGATCCATTAAAGCCTTATACACACAGAGGAACTGTAAATACTTTTGGAGCAGATCCTGGTACTTATATTTTTGAATATGCGGTGAGCCCTAATATTAATAGTGATCCTGGTGGTTTTTGTGATCCCTATGAGACTGATATAATGGCAGATTTTTATTGTGAACACCCTTGTAATATTATGACTGCCAGAGTAGAAGTTCAAATATTTGGATTTGACTATGCGGGAGAAGATACAAAAGATATTAACCTATGCGAATCTCAAGGACAAGTAGACCTTAGAAGCTTATTAAAAACTAATGGTAATACAATAGCAACTACAGGAGTATGGACAAACGCAGCAGGAGATGTAATTGATAATACGTTTGTTTTTCCAAATAGTAACAGTTCTCAAACATTTACATTTACCTACTCAACAAACACAGTAAATGGATGTGTTGATAGTGCGAATTTAACATTTACAATTAACAAATTATCTAATGCAGGGGAAGATGAAAGCGCAACACTCTGCTCAGATGATTTAACGATAACCCTTTTTGATCTTTTAGGAGGCAATCCAAGTACAACAGGAACCTGGGCAGGCCCTTTTGGGTATACATCACCAGATCATTTAGGTGTTTTTGATTCTAGTAATGTTTTGTTACCGGTTTTGGGAGCAGGAGATTATATATATGTAGTGCCGGGTAATGCAGGGTGTTCTGCATCAGATCAATCTACAGTAACTATTACCATTGTAGAACCAGTAGAAATTGGTAATGATCGAAGTGAGACTTTTTGTAAAATAGATGGTAGGGTTAGCTTATATTCACTTTTAGATAGAGATACTCCACGTACTGGAGTTTTTGAAGATACCGATAATACAGGTGCGTTAAGTGTGGATGGGGTTGTAGAGTTTGAGACATTAACAAACAATATTTATAATTTTAGATATGTAATAGCAAATACACTGCCTTGTGATCAATCTTCTTTAAATGTAGCCATACAAATTGTGGATTTACCAATCCCTAACGTACCCCCTCAGGAATTTTGTATTCTTGATGCTGTCAGATTAGAAGATATTGAAGTTGATGTTCTAAACTATAACTGGTACACTACTTTAGAAAGTGAAATTCCTATTATTGATAATCCTTTACTTTTTGATAACCAGGTATATTATATTGCTACAATTGATGCAAATAATTGTGAATCCGAACGTCTTGAAGTTCCGATAAATATACTAAATACAGGAGAGAGATTTGCCAAAGGAGAATTATGTACTCTTGATTTTCAGGATGGAGTATCGCCAAACGGTGATAGTCAGAATGATACTTTTGATTTGTTGATAGAAGAGGTGTATAATATCCCAGAAGCATTTCCTGATTTTGATTTGAAAATATATAATAGATATGGTAGTCTTGTCTATGAAGGAAATATTAATACAGAAGAATTTAGAGGAGAAAGCAATGTATCAGTACAGTTAGGAGATGATCTTCCTTCGGGAACATACTTTTATGTTTTTGTTCCAAATTTTGAAAATAATTTACCAATACAAGGAAGTTTTTACCTAAGCAGATAAACCAATGAAATTGAAGTTAGTTTTTATAATGTCAATAATTTTCTGCTCGATGATCTATGCCCAGCAGGAACCACAATATTCTCAATATATGTATAATATGAGCACGGTTAATCCCGCATATGCTACAGGTCAAAGTGGTTTGATTTCGACCGGGTTATTATACAGAAGGCAATGGACAGGCATTGAAGGGGCGCCGCAGACAGCCAATATATTTGCTAATATCCCTATGAGTGAAAAAATTGAGCTAAGTGTAAATTATGTAAACGATAGGATAGGAGATGCTATCCCGGTTAATAATGATTATATAAACGTTGATTTTGCGTATATCACAAAGATTTCTGATCAAACTCGATTATCATACGGATTGAAAGCAGGTATCAATAATTTTAAAATTGATCCTTCTGGTTCTGATGTCGCTAATGATCCTGCATTTGCAGATAATACATCTACCACACAATTAAATATTGGAGCAGGTTTGTATTTGTTTACTAATAATTTTTATGCAGGTATATCTTCGCCTAATTTACTTCCTAGTGATATAGATATCGATGGTATTGGTGTTGCGCAAACAAAGACACATATATATGGTATTGCTGGATATGTTTTTGACTTTGTTGATGAAGTGAAATTAAAACCTTCGATGGTTATTAAGCAGGTTTTAGATTCTCCTTTAACTTTTGATCTTTCGCTAAACTCTTTGATTTATGATAAGTTCGAATTAGGAATATCTTATCGATATACAGACTCTTTTATTGCTTTGGCAGGGTTTAATATTACAAAAAACCTAAAAGTTGGATATTCCTATGATTTTAGTGTTAGTGACTTAAGCGGTTATAATAATGGAAGTCATGAAATTGTAATACTGTTTAATTTTGACCTTCTTAAGTTTAGTAATAAATATTCCTCTCCAAGATTTTTCTAGATGATAAAAGCTAAGATATTATTGATATTAACTATACTGATTACTCAGTTTGCCTTTTCCCAACAAAAAAGCAGAGCAGATCGCTTTTTTGAAAAAGGAGATTATATAAACGCAGCACAGCAATACGAAGAAGAGTTAAATCAGGAAGGATATACCAAACATATCCTTAGAAATATTACCACCTCATACTATAATACTTTTCAATTTAGAAAAGCGTATCGATATCTAAAGATATTAACTTCTGGTAAGTTTTATGATAAGGATAAAACATACGATAATCGGTATAACTTTATGATGTATCAGGTACTGTCTGCTTTAGGAGAATATGAAAAATCTGTAGAATACCTCTCTTTGTATAAATCAAATAATACAGTGAGAGATTTTAGCGCCTCTGATGCGATTTCTACAATAGAGGATTTTAAATTGAAAGATGACGATTATACTATAGCAAGTGCTGTTTTTAACTCTGAAGCCTCTGATTTTGGAGCTATTAGGAGAGATAGTATTCTTTATTTTACTACCGATAGACGTCCTTATGGTCCTTTGGACAAAAATTATAGATGGACACATCGCCCGTTTTTGGATATTTATAAAGTAAAGGTGGATCAGAACAATAAACCTGTTTCTGAAATTGAAACGATTTCAAAAGAAATTAATTCAAAACTTCATGAAGGTAATTTTTGCTTTACTGCCGACGGAAATACAATCTACTTGTCTAAAAGTAATTCTGAAAAAGGAAAAAAGAAATTTGATAGTATTAATAATAATGCTATTCATTTATATAAGGCTATTAAAGTTGATGGTAAATGGGGCAAACCTGAGAAATTAGAATTTAATGATGTAAACTACTCTGTTGAGCATCCTTCATTAAGTGCAAATGGAGAGATGCTATATTTTAGTTCGAATATGCCTGGAGGATATGGAGATTTTGATATTTATTTTGTTACAGTAAATCAGGATGGTACGTATGGTAAACCAACTAATGTAGGGCCAACAATTAATACTGAGAATCGAGAACAGTTTCCATTTATTTCAGAAAAAGGAAATCTATTCTTTTCTTCAAATGGGCATTTAGGATTAGGTATGATGGACATATTTGTTTCAGAATTAAGAAGAGGAGAATTTATAAAACCCATTAACTTGGGAGCACCAATTAATTCTAGCTACGATGATTTTTCTATAACTTATTATAATGAAACAGATGGTTTCTTTGCTTCAAATCGAAAAAAAGCAGGAGATGATATTTATACCTTTTCTCAAATTGGAGATATTTTCCCGCGAGAATATAGAGTACGTTTTGAAGTTAGAGATTATGCAACCGATAATTATATAGCCAATTCAGATGTTGTTTTGTACAATAATGATAATGTAAAAGTATATGAGAGCCAATTAGATTCTATTGCAGCTTTTGATATTAAGATATTTCCCGGGAGGTATAATTTTAAAGCTTCTGCAGATAAGTATAAAACCAGAACCAAACCATTAGTGGTTAAAGAGAAAGAAGAAGAGACCTATATCATTTATTTGGATAGAGCAAAAGATGCCGTTGTAACAGATAAGAGCGATGATAAAAATAGAATACAGATCAACGATAGTACTAATATCAATGAACGTACTAGAATTAGTGAATCTAATACAGAGCGTAAAAAAGAAGAAATTACCAAAACCAGGCTAAGAGAAATTCTTCTTGCAGACAAAGATGGCCCTCCGGTTATCGAAAGGAATGGAAAACTATACTTTGATATGCCTCCAATTTATTTTGATTACGATAAATGGAATATACGAGCTGATTCTAAAAAAGTACTGGATAAACTTGCAGTAAAGTTAGAGCGATATAAAACCGTTTATATTAATATAAGTTCTCATACAGATAGTAGAGGTACAGATTCATATAATCAGGTATTATCAGCCAAAAGAGCAGAATCTACTCGTAATTACCTAGCTTTGGTAGGGTATGTAAATGCAAGGAGAATGCAGTTTGTTGGGTTTGGAGAATCTCAACCTTTAATTGATTGTGATAGTAAAGTGTGTACAGAAGAAGATCATCAAACTAATCGAAGAAGTGAATTCGAAATTGTTAGGTATTAATAATTTGTTGAAACACATTATAATCTTTTGTTTTCTAATAAATTAAATTGTACTTTTGCACTCCTTTTTAACGGATAAGAGGATTAAAAAGGACATAGTGTAATTTAATTAATACTTCTGTATAATTTTCGTCTTGATTCTCAATAATATACAGGATACAAATTTTATCTTCAATGTCTGAAGAAACAAAAAACACAGACGTTCAGGAAGTAGAGAAGAAAGCAGTAGCTGAAACTCCACAACAAGCAAATCCTGAACAATTCCTAAAAGATTTTAATTGGCATAACTACGAAGAAGGGATAGATCCTATCGCTGATTCAAAACTTGAAGAGTTTGAAAAGTTAGTTGCCGAGAATTTTGTAGATACCCTAAATGATGAGGTAGTAGATGGAACAGTAATTAACATCACTGATCGTGATGCTATTATTGATATCAATGCCAAAAGTGAAGGTGTTATCTCATTAAACGAATTTCGTTATAACCCAGATCTTAAAGTAGGAGACAAGGTAGAGGTTTTAATTGATGTGCGTGAAGATGCAACAGGTCAATTAATTTTATCTCACCGTAAAGCTCGTGTGATTAAAGCGTGGGATAGAGTAAATGGTGCTCATGATACAGGTGAAATCGTAAATGGTTTTGTGAAATGTAGAACCAAAGGTGGTATGATCGTAGATGTATTTGGTATCGAAGCATTCTTACCAGGTTCTCAGATCGATGTGAAACCAATTCGTGATTATGATGCATATGTAGGAAAAACAATGGAATTTAAAGTGGTAAAAATAAACCACGAATTCAAAAACGTTGTTGTATCTCATAAAGCACTTATCGAAGCAGATATCGAAGAGCAGAAAAAAGAAATTATTGGTCAATTAGAAAAAGGTCAAGTATTAGAAGGTACGGTTAAGAATGTTACTTCTTACGGTGTATTTGTTGATCTTGGAGGAGTTGATGGATTAGTTCATATTACAGATCTTTCTTGGTCTAGAATCAACCATCCAAATGAGATCGTTGAACTTGATCAGAAATTGAATGTAGTTATCTTAGACTTTGATGAGGCTAAGACTCGTATTCAATTAGGTCTTAAACAATTAAAGCCACATCCATGGGAAGCTCTTGACAAAGAACTTAAAGTAGGTGATAAGGTTAAAGGTAAAGTTGTTGTAATTGCTGATTACGGTGCTTTTATTGAAGTTGAAGAAGGAGTAGAAGGATTAATTCACGTTTCAGAAATGTCTTGGTCTACACATTTACGTTCTGCACAAGATTTCGTAAAAGTAGGTGATCAGGTAGAAGCGGTAATTCTTACCTTAGATAGAGAAGAGCGTAAAATGTCTCTTGGTATCAAACAATTAACTCCAGATCCATGGACAGATATTACTACTAAGTACCCTGTTGGATCTAAGCATAATGGTATCGTTCGTAACTTCACTAATTTTGGTGTATTTGTAGAATTAGAAGAAGGTATCGACGGTCTAATTTATATTTCAGATCTTTCGTGGACTAAGAAAATTAAGCATCCATCAGACTTTACTAATGTAGGTGATAAACTTGATGTAATAGTTCTTGAACTAGATGTCGAAGGACGTAAGTTAAGTCTTGGTCATAAGCAAACAGAAGATAATCCTTGGGATAAATATGAAGGTGAATTTGCTTTAGGAACTAAGCATACTGCAACCATCGGTGAAATTGTAGATAAAGGTGCTACTATAGATTTCAACGAAGATGTTGTTGCTTTTGTACCTTCTCGTCATCTTGAAAAAGAAGATGGAAGTAAGCTTAAGAAAGGTGATGAAGCAGAATTCCAAATTATTGAGTTCAATAAAGAATTCAAGAGAGTAGTTGCTTCTCATACAGCTTTATTCAAGGAAGAAGAAGCTAAAATCGTTAAACAAGCTGCGAAGAAAGCTGCTACAGGTTCAGCAGAAAAAACAACGCTTGGTGATATCGATGCATTAGCAGATCTTAAAGCTAAAATGGAAAAAGGAGGGAACTAGTATTCTCAACACTTTTTAATATAGTAAAGGCCGTTCGTAAGAACGGCCTTTTGTTTTTAAAAATACACTGTATTCAGGGTTGGTATGACTCCCATCTATTTTGAGTTTACTCTATGTGAAATTACAGCTCTACTTTTTTTAATGTTTACCGTAATCGTTATTATAACTGGGTTTTTGATATATATTACGAAAAGAAATAGCACGGTTATTGAGTCATAATATAATAATATTACTATGTGATAATGTATTGGTGCGGTTGAATTATAACGTTTTATATCCCTGAAAAATGGGAAGGCATTTTCACTATTAGTGGTATAGTACCAAGGGTGAAGCTTTCTGATATTTGCATTGTAAAAAATCATAAATGTTTTTTAAAATGAAAAATATAAACAGGGTAATCATATTTGTATTAAATTTCTTAATAGTCATTCAGGCAAATGCCAAAGAAACAAATAGGTTGGCAGTTGTAGCAAATGATAAAACGATCATAACATCTGTAAAAAAGAATACAGATACAGAACCAAAAAGTAAAAAAACAAAAAAAGCAGTTGAAAATAAAAGTTTTCATTCTATCAAAAAATGGAAAATAACGATAGAATATACAGATGGCGGTATTATGTCTAAAACTATTATGATACAAGAAAGCTCAGATTTAAGTGCTTTGGAAACAGCATTTTTAGAAGCTGAAAAATACATGGAGACTATTGATAATATAAAGAATTATGAAGTTTCTCCAGTATCCAAAAACTCGTTTGTATTATTAGCTGGAGGCATATAGTATAAAGGATTATTTTATAAAGGCGTAATACGACAATTACGCCTTTTTTTATTGCTAATATTATTGAATTTATCTCTTTTTTAGATACTATGAATTTAGAACGACTAATTCACATTAATGTGTTTTTAGTAAAGTAGATTTTCTATAGTATGTTATTTAGAAATTGAATTGTATTGTTCTAAAATTTCATTACTTTTGTATTCCAGATATCCATTTGGAGATTATGAGTCAAAAATTACTACTTAGTGCGAAAGAGATTGATATAATTCTGCACCGTTTGGCTTGTCAATTAATTGAAAATCACACGCATTTTAGAGATACTGTTTTAATTGGTATTCAGCCAAGAGGAGCTTTTTTAGCTGATCGTATTAAGAAAATTTTGGTTGATGACTATATGGTAACAGACGTCAAATTAGGTTACCTTGATATTACATTCTATCGAGATGATTTTAGGAGAGGAGAAAAAATTCTTGAAGCTAATAAAACTCATATTGATTTTGTAGTAGAAGATAAACGAATTGTATTTATTGATGATGTGTTGTATACTGGGAGAAGTATTAGAGCAGCTTTAACAGCTGTACAATCCTTTGGAAGACCACAAGAAATCGAACTACTAACATTAATTGATAGGCGTTTTAGTAGACATTTACCTATACAACCTAATTATAGAGGTCGCCAGGTAGATGCTATAAATCAAGAAAAAGTAAAAGTAGATTGGATAGAAAATGATGGCAAAGATGCTGTGTATTTAATAGAAAATTAAGATCTCTGAATAGGATTGTTTTATTTAAAATTATAAATTAAGACTAATGAGCGAATTAAGTGTACATCACTTATTGGGAATAAAATATCTAAATAAAGAAGATATTGATTTAATCTTTGAGACTGCTGATCACTTTAAAGAAGTTATTAATCGACCAATTAAAAAAGTTCCTTCGCTTAGAGATATAACGATTGCAAATCTTTTCTTCGAAAATAGTACAAGAACAAGATTATCTTTCGAATTAGCAGAAAAACGACTTTCTGCAGATGTAATTAATTTTTCTGCAGCATCTTCTTCTGTAAAGAAAGGAGAAACACTTATTGATACTGTTAATAATATTCTTTCGATGAAAGTAGATATGGTAGTCATGAGGCACCCTAATCCAGGGGCAGGAGTTTTTCTTTCTAAACATGTAGATGCAAGTATTGTTAATGCAGGAGATGGAGCGCATGAGCATCCTACACAAGCTTTGTTGGATTCTTATTCGATACGCGAACGATTAGGAGAGGTAGGAGGAAAGAAGGTTGTGATTGTAGGAGATATTTTGCACTCTAGAGTTGCGCTTTCTAATATCTTTGCTTTAAAATTACAAGGAGCCGAAGTAAAAGTTTGTGGCCCCAAAACTCTGATTCCTAAATATATTGAGAAATTAGGAGTTCAGGTCGAAACGGATCTAAGAAAAGCACTAGACTGGTGCGATGTTGCCAATATGTTGCGTGTACAAAATGAAAGAATGGAGATTAGTTATTTTCCATCAACACGAGAATATACCCAACAATTTGGAGTAAATAAAAAGTTATTGGATAGTCTGAATAAGGAAATTGTAATCATGCACCCAGGACCAATCAATCGTGGAGTAGAAATCACGAGTGATGTTGCTGATTCTAACCAAGCCATAATATTGGATCAGGTACAGAATGGAGTTGCAGTGCGAATGGCTGTAATATATCTTTTAGCTTCAAAAATTAAACGATAATTTATGATTTTTAATAAAGAAGGTTCTACTACTATAATCACACAAGAAAAAACTACAATTATTGAGTTTGTTAAAGGCCTTGAAGACAAGTATACTTCCCTCGAAAATGATAATATAATTGTTAACTTGTTTTCATTAGAACAAATCTCTGTAGATGATGTTAATGAATTTTTAAGGATTTCTAATCAGCATAAAGCTGCTAAGCATTCATTCGTGATTGTTACAAATAAGATATCCTATGATGAAGTCTTAAGTGAAATAACAATTGTTCCTACGCTACAGGAAGCATATGATTTGGTAGAGATGGAAGAAATAGAAAGAGATCTAGGTTTTTAAAAAACTTAACTTTTTGTAATTATTTATGCTGCTTTTCGTCTGATAGGTTATGAACAGATTTGCCCCAATTGTAAGTATACTCTTTTTTGTGTGTTTTGGTCAAGGCGTTATAGCTCAGGATTGGAAATATGATTTTGATGAAGCAAAGTCACTAGCAAAAGAAAAAGATCAAAATATTGTATTGTTTTTTACTGGATCAGATTGGTGCCCTCCTTGTATTAAATTAGAAAGAAATATTTTTTCTAATCAGGAGTTTATTGAATTTGCTGATCAAAAATTCATTTGGGTAAAAGCAGATTTCCCTAAGCGGAAAAAAAATAAACTTTCTTTAACTCAACAAAAGAAAAATGAGATACTTGCTCAAAAATATAACAGAAAATGGGTTTTCCCTGTTATTTTAGTTCTGGATAAGGAAGGAAATGTATTAGGAGTAACAGGCTATAGAAGAAATCTTGATGCAAAAGGATATATATCATTATTAACATCGTTTGATTCTTTTGGTCGTTAGATTGATTTATAAATAAGATTAGATTATATTCACAGCCTGTTTAATAAATAGGAAAAATAATTTTGAAACTTACGATTTTAGGTTGCTATTCTGCAACTCCCCGCACATTTACAAATCCAACTTCTCAGGTCTTAGAAATGAACAATCATATCTTTTTAATTGATTGTGGAGAAGGAACCCAGGTAGAATTAAGACGAAATAAGATCAAGTTTTCAAGAATTAAACATATTTTTATTTCACATCTTCATGGAGATCACTTTTTCGGACTAATTGGATTAGTATCTACTTTTAGATTACTTGGTAGAGATGCACCATTACATATTCATGGTCCTAAGGGAATAAAAGAAGTTATTACATTGCAGTTAAAACTTTCTAATTCGTGGACAGATTATCCATTATACTTTCATGAACTTACCAATGCAGAATCAGAGATTGTTTTTGAAGACGAAAAAGTAATGGTACGTACAATACCTTTACAACATAGGGTATATTGTAATGGGTTTTTATTTCAGGAAAAACCAGGTGACCGAACCTTGTTAATAGACAAGGTATCTGATTATGATATTGATAAGGCATATTACCGTGCGATAAAAAAGGGAAAAGATGTTGTCTTAGACAATGGCACCGTGATTTCTAATGAAGAGTTAACCGATCCTCCTAAACCCGTTAAGAGCTATGCATTTTGTAGTGATACTAAGTATAATGAAGAAAAAATTCCTTTAATCAAAGACGTTACTGTATTGTATCACGAATCTACTTTTTTGGAAAGCCATAAACATTTGTGTGCAAAAACTGGTCACAGTTCGGCTATTGAAGCAGCTACTATTGCCAAAAAGGCAAATGTTGGATCCTTAATTTTAGGACATTATTCTACCAGGTATGAAAATATTGAACTTTTTAGAGAAGAAGCAAAAACTGTTTTTGATGATGTAGAAATAGCTGATGATGGTAAAGTATTTGAGTATTGATATGGTAAAAATTATCTACTTATTATTGTTTTCTATATTTTAAAAATAGGTAAATTGCATAATAATTTGAGATAATGAATAGAGATCTAACAGCATACAGAAAGTCATACGAAAAAAGTTTTTTAGAGGAAGAGAATCTCCCGGGTTCTCCTTTTAAGCTTTTTTCTAATTGGTTTGCAGAAGTAGAAGAGGCTGGCGGAGTTGATGAGGCTAATGCAATGACAATAACTACTACAGGATTAGACGGATTTCCAAAAGCAAGAATAGTATTGTTAAAACATTTTGACGAAGACGGTTTTGTGTTTTATACTAATTATTCTTCAGAAAAAGGTAAAGCTATTGCTGCTAATAATAAAGTATGTATTTCTTTTTTTTGGCCTAATTTAGAACGACAGGTAATTATTAAAGGTACAGCGCAAAAAATAGAAGAAGAAGAAAGCACTCGTTATTTTTTATCTCGTCCAAGAGGGAGTCAATTAGGAGCTTTGGCATCTGATCAAAGTGAAGTGATTAAATCAAGAGAAGCGTTAGAAAAGCGATTACAATCTTTAGAAAAGGAATATAAAGATATCGATATACCTATGCCTAAATTTTGGGGAGGGTATCGTATAGTACCTATTGAGTTTGAATTTTGGCAAGGTAGAGCTAATCGATTACATGATCGAATTCGTTATGCTAATCAAAAAAAGAATTGGGAGATAGAAAGATTGTCTCCATGAAAAAGATTACATAATTACAAAACTAGAACGTCTGTTCTTTTGATATTGATCTTCAGAACAGTCTTCTCCATCTTTACAGTTATTAACAGGTCTGGTTTCTCCAAATCCAACATAAGAGAGAATTCTATTTTTAGAGATATTTTTACTTATCAAATAATTATAAATGGATTCTGCTCTTTTTTGAGAAAGCGTTAGGTTATAGTTTTCTTCACCACGACTATCAGAATGTGTTTCTATTTTGATTACCATATTTGGGTAATCATTATTCATAATTTCTACCACTTTATCAAGCTCAACTTCTGCTTTTTTGGTGATATCCCATTTATCAAAATCAAAATAAATTTCATTCAAGTTTATCAGATCGTTTATGGTTTTGGTCAATTTTAAATCTGATTTTAAAGGTGATTCAGGTGTACCACTAGACTGTACAATATCTCCCGAGGCAATACCGCCGCTTTTTGTGTTATTAGATTTAGTTACTTCATCCATCTCCCCAGGTATTACAACAGCAAATTGGCTATTCATTTTCTTTTTAGGAATAGAAACAAGACGGCTGGCATTAGGACAGTTTAATTCACTAATATCTATAGCTAATTTAAATTGATAGAAATCAGGTAGTTCACAAGAGTTGATATGATTATACCCTTTAGAATATTTTACGGTTTCATTTAGGGTTCCATTAAACTCGGCCATCACTGGTTGGTCCACTACAAGAATATCATCAATTGTGTTAATTGACTCGCATTCGGTGTCTACAATCACATTATAACTAATTTTAAATGGTTCACTATCTGTTTTTACCATTTTATTAGGTACTATGAAATTTAATGTTCGAGATGCTTTGTTGTATTTTACCTTTATTCTTTTGGAGGGTAAAATTATAGTCTTTTCAGAAAGAATTACATTTTTTGGTAAAACATCTTTTATGGTAGTATTTTTTGCATTATCATTACCATCATTATATATGGTAAGGTTATATGTTATTTCTTGTTTTGGAGCTAAAACATCATTTGGATGAATGTATTGATCATTAGCAGTATATTTTGATCTTTTTACAATATGAATTGCAGGCTCGTATATTTCTACACTAAATGCAACTGCCATAACAGAATACCCATCATTATTAGTTGATAATCTAAATTTAGCTTCTGTTTGATTGTTACCTATAATACTATTTCTTACATTTTTTATATCAAATAAATCAGCATCATATCCCAATGTATTTTGGCTTGCAGGGACTCTAGTTTTTACATTTTTTCCATTTTCAGTGATATTGGCATTAAAGAAGTTGTTCATAGGATTGATGCCATCTGCAAGACTTTTATATCTATTAGTTTCATTAGACATTACCTGAAAACGATCTCCTATAATTCCTTTGTCACCTTCATAAGCAATTACCCCTATTTTTCCGTGAACTGCTCCATTAGGAATAGTTTGAAAATTGTTAAAAGAAAAAGCTACAGGTTTTGCTTTTGAGTCAATATTTACAAAACCATCATATACATAAAATCTTTTTCTGGGTTTGGTGTCATCCTCATAAATTACAACCATTGTCCATCCACCGGCAAGGCCATTACCTAAAGTGTCATCATCATTTACCGCACTAGTAGTAGCTGGGATGTTTGCAACAGTATATGTTCCTAATGGATTTTCTAATTCTAAAATATCTGCAGTGATATCTTTATAGCAAGAATATTGTTTGAACAAAGATTCACCATCATTATAGTAATCATGAATTATTTGTCCATTACTAATGGTCGAATAAGACTGTTGTCCAGGATATTTTATTTTTATAGAAGTAATATCATGTTGTCTGTTATCATCTGCATAAGCAGCTGTCCAATATAAACCAACATGTTTAATAGTATTACAACTAGAATCAATATCTAAATCTGCACTACTAGAATTAAAAGTAGTTAGGTCATTATCAATATCGATAAAGCCCATCTTAAACAGATTGTTTAATCCACCATCATTATAGCTTTTATTAGGATCAAATACATCAGACCCATCATCTTTACTAACTTTACCCAAAATAGTATTAGATACAAACTTGAAATCCCCCTTAAGTGTTAATTCTGTACGTTTCTTAAGAGGCACCTCTACCTGTCCATATGCAATTGTAGAACCAATACTGCATATGAATATAAGTAGGCACATATTTTGAAACCATTTAAGATTTCTTTTTATAATAGTCACTTTTTCCACCTTTTTTGTTTTTTATTACCCTGCTGATATTATGATAAATTTGTGCTCATAATGTTTGGAGGAAACACTCTGATTTAAGGGAAAACCGTATGTAAATTTATATTTTAACATTTAATTATATACGAAAAAAAACATGTTTTCGATGTAAATACCATTTTTATCGATTAAAACCAAGCGTTTATTATGTTCATTTTCATTATTTTAGCTGTTTTGTCTGTTAATTTTATATTAATTATTTGATAAGTACAGTAGCATAAATATGAAAACCAATCTTACTTATAATTACATGAAAATTGATTTTTTATATTCTTATATTTAAGATTTGTAAAAACGAATCCTTAAACTTGTATTAAATAACTTCATTTTTGCTAAAATAGTATCAGATTCATGAAAACTTTATATATAATAAGACACGCAAAATCTTCTTGGGAGTTTGATGTGTCGGATGATAAAAGACCTCTTAATGATAGAGGAGTAAGAGATGCCGGATTGGTAGGTGAACATTTGAAAACACTGGTAAAACCGATCGATAAAGTTTTATGTAGCCCAGCTAAAAGGGCATATAGTACTGCAAAAATTATTGTAGGTCATTTAGATATTCCGGAAAACATATTTTCTTTAGAACCAAAACTTTATGATTTTGAGGGAACCCAGGTTATTGATGTGATAAAAAATTGCCACAATGATATTAATACTTTAATGATATTCGGACATAATCATGCTTTTACTTCGATCGCTAATCTTTTTGGAGATCAACATATAGATAATCTCCCGACTGCCGGAGTAGTTGCTATAGAATTTGAAGTAGATATGTGGCAAAATATTTCTGTAGGAAAAAACTTATTAACAATTTTTCCTAAATCTTTGAGATAATGACAGAAAATATTAAAAATCAATATGTTAATAGAGAATTAAGTTGGCTTCAGTTTAATGCAAGAGTATTACAAGAAGCTGCAGATGATACAGTTCCACTATTAGAAAGATTACGTTTTATTGGTATATTTTCTAATAATCTGGATGAGTTTTTTAAGGTGAGGTATGCTACTATTAAACGAATAGACCAGGCTGGAAAGGATGGAAAAAATGTACTTAAAGGTACTACGGCAAACGAACTACTAGAAAAAATTACAAATATTGTTATCAAGCAACAGGCAGAAAGCCTTAAAACCATTGATAATATTAAAATTGAACTTGAAAATCATAATATTTTTATTATTGATGAAAATCAGGTTACACCAGATCAAGATGCTTTTATTCGTAACTATTTTGTAAGTAAAGTTAGTCCGGCTTTAGTTACTTATATACTAAATGATCTAGAAAAATTTCCACATCTAAAAGATAGTGTAGCGTATTTAGCAGTAAAACTGGTACTAAAAGATAAAGTCCCTAAAGAAGGGCGAATCTCCAAAATATTACAACAAACCACCAAAGAAAAAATATATGCACTAATCGAGATACCAAAAAATACAGATCGATTTGTTGTACTTCCCGAAAAGGATGGAAAACAATTCATTATCATTTTAGATGATTTGATCAGGTATTGTATGCATATTAACTTTAGTATATTTAATTATGATCGGGCATCAGCCCATATGATTAAAATAACCCGGGACGCCCAGTTGGATTTTGATAATGATCTAAGTAAAAGTTTTATTCAAAAAATATCAAGTAGTGTACGATCTCGCCGTGACGGAGAACCAGTTCGATTTGTATATGATAAAACAATCGAAAGAGATACCCTTGATTTTTTAATGGAAAAAATGGGAGTTGAAAATACAGATAGTATTATTCCTGGAGGAAGATATCATAATCGCAGAGATTATATGAATTTTCCAGATTTGGGCGCTATTAATTTGGTATACCAACCAATTAAACCTTTAGCTATACCCGGTCTTGTTTTGCAAGGAAGCTTATTAGATAAGATAGCCAAAAAAGATTTTCTGCAATACACACCTTATCATACGTTCTCATATACGGTAAAATTTTTACGAGAATCTGCAATTGACCCAAAAGTAAAAAGTATTAAAATTACGATATACAGATTGGCAAATATATCTCATATTGCCAGTTCTCTTATAAATGCTGCCAAAAATGGTAAAAACGTTACTGTACAAATAGAATTACAAGCTCGTTTCGACGAAGCTGCAAATATTCGTTATGCAGAGCAAATGCAAAGAGAAGGTATACATTTGATTTTTGGAGTTACCGGACTTAAAGTACATTGTAAAGCATGTGTAATCGAACGAGAAGAAAAAGGAAAACTTAAACGATATGGTTTTATAAGTACTGGAAATTTTAACGAATCTACAGCAAAAATCTATACCGATTATACTTTGTTTACAACCAATGAATCTATTCTGAAGGAAACCAATAGAGTATTTAAGTTTTTTGAAATAAATTATAAAATAAACCGCTATAAACATTTATTGGTATCTCCACATTATACAAGATCTTCTCTGGTAAAACTAATAGAAAAAGAGATTAGAAATGTAAAAGAAGGAAAGCCAGCAGGAATTAAACTAAAATTAAATAGCTTGAGTGATTATGATATGATAGATAAGCTATATGAAGCAAGTAGAGCGGGAGTGAAAATAGATTTAATTATTAGAGGTATCTGTTGTTTGATACCTGGTATCCCGGGAATGAGTGAAAATATACGAGCAATAAGTGTAATAGATAAGTTTTTAGAACACACACGATTATACATATTTCAAAATGGAGGAGAACCAAAAGTATATATATCATCGGCAGATTGGATGACACGTAACTTAGATAGAAGAGTAGAGATTTCTTGTCCCATCTACGATGAGGATATCAAATTGGAATTAATGGATACTTTTGATATTTGCTGGAACGATAATGTTAAAGCCAGAAGACTTTCTAAAGAG
Source organism: Aquimarina spinulae (assembly GCF_943373825.1). Taxonomy (NCBI): domain Bacteria; kingdom Pseudomonadati; phylum Bacteroidota; class Flavobacteriia; order Flavobacteriales; family Flavobacteriaceae; genus Aquimarina; species Aquimarina spinulae. The sequence goes on from NZ_CALSBP010000003.1 coordinate 140,974, forward strand.
CAAGATAATGTGTACATTAAAAACGATAAAGAGAAAGTAAGATCACAAAAAGCAACATACGACTATTATTTAAAAAAACTAGGAAATTAATTATTTTGTTAACTATAGAAAAATATGGAGCTATAGATATAGGTTCCAATGCGGTACGATTATTAATAAGTAGTATTCACGAAGAGAAAGGAAAAACTACTAGATTTAAAAAAACAAGCCTCGTTAGAGTACCCATACGATTAGGAGAAGATGTTTTTAAATCCGGACGGGTTTCTCAGGAAAATATTACTAGAATGATAGACGCTATGCAAGCATATCAGCTATTAATGAAAACGCATAAAGTGATTACATATAAAGCTTGTGCAACATCTGCTATGCGCGAAGCTGAGAATGGAGAAGAAGTAGCTCGCCTTATAAAAGAGAAAACTGGTATTCAAATAGATATTATAGATGGTAAAGATGAAGCCGCTATAATTGCAATGACCGATTTACACGAGTTGGTAAATACAGATGCAACATATCTATACGTAGATGTTGGAGGTGGTAGTACAGAGTTTACACTATACCACAATGGAAATACTATTACATCCAGATCATTTAAATTAGGAACAGTAAGACTTCTTAATAATTTGGTTTCTGATGAAGTATGGAAAAATGTAGAAGATTGGATTAAGGAAAGTATTGTAGGCTACCGTAAAGTTTCATTAATTGGATCTGGTGGAAACATTAATAATATTTTTAAGAATAGTGGTAAAAGAATGGGTAAACCACTATCTTTTTTGTATCTAAGTTCATATTATAAACTACTTAATTCTTTAACCTATGAAGAAAGAATTTGGCAACTTAATTTAAATCAAGATAGAGCAGATGTAATTATTCCAGCTACTCGAATATATCTTTCGGCAATGAAATGGAGTGGTTCTAGAGAAATCTTTGTTCCAAAAATTGGTCTATCAGACGGGATTATAAAATCATTATATAATGAAAAACTAAATAATCGTTGAAATTCATAAGTAATACATTTTATCGATTTTTGAAGAGTAATAATCTTCATTGAGTCCTAAAATGTTAATAAAATTCCATTATTTTGCGTTAAATTGAATCGTAACCTAATACTTATACTATGAGAAAAACAGTACTATTCACTGTGATTTTATTAATGTTTGCTACTTTAAAATCTCAAGCTCAAGAGATTTCATACGGAGTGAGACTTGGGGCTAATCTAAGTACTATTAGTTCTGATGATATTCCTGAGGACCTTAAAGATAGCAGATTTGGTATAGTAGCAGGGTTCTTAGCAGAAGTTCCTATCAATCAAAAATGGAGTATTCAACCAGAGTTTCAATATTCTTCTTTAGGTAATGATGATGAATCCTTAAGAGTAGACTACCTTCAATTACCAATAGTGCTTAAATATAATTTTTATGAATTGTTTAATGTTCATGTTGGCCCTCAAGTAGGACTTAAAATATGGGAATGGGAAGATAATTCGACAGGAGAAACCAATTTTAATACATTTAACTTATCTGCAGTTGCTGGTATTGGAGTACGTATTACAGAGAATTTCTTTGCTGATTTACGATATGGTTTTGGCGTCTCTAATATTATAGATGATGAAGATATTCCTGGAGGAGCAAAAGGAAGTAATAGGAATATTCAACTCTCTTTTGGTTATAAACTATAATAATAGGGTAAAAGTATTATATATTATATTGCTTATAGTTATCAAAGAAAGACTTCTTTATGATAATACTTTTGTTACTGTATTCTAACAAAAGATTACTATTAAATTTATTAATGATTTTATTGGTTGTTACTCTCGAAACCCTAATGTAATTAGACAGCTCATTTTGATTAAGAGGAGAGTGTATAATAATTTTTTCAGAATTGTAAGGACACCCAAATTTTTCTTTAAATTCAAAGAGCACTTTTATCAACCGTAATTCTGCAGATTGAATTTGAAGTGTTTTTATTCTATTTTCATACTCCTGATATTCCTTACCTAGTATTGATAAAAAATCCTTATAAAGATTGGGATTTTTTTTTATAGCCTTCTGTATGATGTTTTTATCAAACTCATACACTTTTGTTTCTTCACTAAGAGATTCATACATACAATATGAACAAAAATCTATAAAAATAGAACTAGCTCCAAAAACTTGATTTTTTGTTAGTATAATGAGAACTACCTCTTCTCCATGGTCGGTGAAACAACCAATTTTCATAACGCCATTCTTAATAAGATAGATTTTTTTAGAGCATGCCCCGGTACTTTTTATAATCTCATTTTGATAATAAATGTTACACTTATATTGATTGTTTTTTACTAGAATGTTTAATAATTCAAAGCACATAGGGGTTATTTTTTAGAAATTGAATTATTCGCTGACTTTCATTAAATAAATGTTAAAAAATCGAATTGTTAACAGATAATTAAGTTTTTTATTGTGACTTATACACATTCTTTTTACGCTAAAAATGTAATATCACATCAATCATAACCAAAATAAAAAAGATTAAATGTTAGAATTTTTATATCAATAACTTCTATGCGTTTCTAATTTCGATGCAACAAATATTAACTCTTAATTTGCACAAACTCATGAAGCGCACAAACTCAACATATAGAGGTATATACAATCTCTGTAAAAACAGTAGTTCCAGAAACCTATATCAGATAATTTCATTTGGTAGATTAAACTAGAAAGGTATTTTTATTATGGAAACTACAGTTTCTCATGCTACTTCTGAAGCAGAAGTACGTGACACTTTTGGGCATATACCCTTAGTACCAGGCGATACTTTTATAAAATCTACAATAGCGAATTTATCATTATCAGATCAATATCTTTTTCAAAGGTTCGGTCAAGGACCAATAACCAGAGTTCCTTATAGATGTATACACCATGCATTTGAGGCTCATGCCAAGGTAAATCCTAATACTATTGCTGCTAGTCATTTAGGCGAGGAAATTACATATAAAGAATTAGATCATCAGGCAAATTTACTGGCTTTAGAACTCATGAAAAATGGAGTTCAAAAGGGTGATAATGTTGGGTTATTTGTTCAACGATCAATACCAATGTTAGTAGGAATATTGGCCATCTTAAAAGCGGGAGGAGCTTATGTTCCTCAGCATATCGGATTAGCCAAAGACGAGCAATTAAGGTATGTTGTCAAATCAGCAAGTATAAATTTAGTACTCACTTTATCAGAGTTTAAAGATTTAGTACCCGTAATAGATGATAATAAACTTATTGTAATAGATGATTTTTTAAAATCAAATGCAAATAATAATGAGGAAATTATACTACCAAGTGTACCTGTTACCGAAAATGATATTTGCTATATAATTTTTACATCAGGAACAACCGGAGATCCTAATGGAGTTCAGGTTAGTCATGGAAATACGTGTAATATACTCCTTACGTCGCCGGGTGATTTAGGAATGAGACCCGGGTTAAAAGTAGGGCAAATTTTAAGTATTGCTTTTGATATGTCTGTTTGGGAAATTCTGGGGAGTATGGCAAACGGAGCTACCTTAGTTATACGCGGAAAAAATATTCAAGAAACAGTAAGTGAGGTAGATGTGGTGATTTCTACACCAACGATTCTTAGTTCTTTAGATGTTACACATTGCCAGAATGTTCGCGTAGCTATAGTTGCAGGTGAGCCTTGTCCTAGGATTTTAGCAGAAAAATGGTCTTCGTTTTGTGCTTTCCATAACTCTTGCGGACCTACCGAAACTACAATTATCAATACCGTAAAGCGGTTTTTTCCAACAGATGAATTACTTACTATAGGAAAACCTACACCCAATAATACAGTATATGTTTTAGACGAAAACTTAAAACCCTGTAGCATAGGTGAAGCAGGAGAAATGTGGGCAGGAGGTCTTTGTGTAACTTATGGATATATCAATAATCAAGAGTTAACAAATGAAAGATATGTAGATGACCCATTTCTGGGCCAAGGTAAAAAAATGTTCAGAACACGAGATTTGGGAAGATGGACTTTGGATGGTGAATTAGAACATTTAGGGAGAACCGATGATCAGGTAAAGATATGCGGTTTTAGAGTAGAATTAGATTCTGTATCCTCTATTATAGAGAAAATGCCAGAAAGTAAAAGAGCAGCTACTTTAAAAATAGACAATAGAACTTTAATATCCTTTGTAAGCCCAGAAGATATTGATCAGGAAAAGGTTAAAAAACAGGTAGAAGAAGTACTACCATATTACTGTGTTCCGACAATAGTGGTCGCTATGTCCGAACTTCCAATGACAGACCGTGGTAAAATAGATAAAACAAAATTAATGAATCTGATCCCCCTTAAACAAGAACAGGAAGAAAAAACAACAAGTATAAAAATAGATCAAAAACCTATAGAAAATGATGAAATACCCAATTTAGAGATCGTACAGTTACCTCCTCAAAAAAAATCTTTTAGCAGAATGTGGAAAGGAGAAAAACTAATGCATTATTACCGCTTGTTTGCACTGCTTTTAATAGCAAATATTGGAATAATGATCTATGGGGCAACAGAAGGTAATTGGTGGTCTCAGCAAGAAATGCGTTTGGATATTATCTCTAAAATCACACTAATTAACTTTTCAATAGGGATTCTTATTAGACAACAATATATTATTAATTTCTTGTTTTGGGTGGCTACTAGCATTCCTACAAGCTGGCCTTTGTCGATAAGAAGAAGAGCAGGGAAAATATATCATTTTGGAGGAATTCATATAGGAGGGACGATAAGTGGAACCCTTTGGTTTATAGTATTTATGGGGTCATTATATTATGATTTTTTTAACCCTCAAAATGAAACTTCCAAAGATATTACGTTATTGTGGGTAACTACAATACTTACAGGAATTTTAGTTTTTATGATTATTATGGCTTTGCCAAAATTAAGAGCAAAATTTCATAATAATTTTGAAAAAACGCATCGATTTGGTGGATGGATTGCACTAATATTATTTTGGGTACAAACAATGCTTATATTAAGTGAGAATGGTTCTGAACAACCTTTTTTAGAAACCATATTCTATTCTTTCAATTTTTGGGCATTAACAGTAATAACGGTTAGTATAGTATTACCATGGTTAAGATTGAAAAAAGTAAAAGTCGATATTACAAGACCATCAAACCATGTTATTCTGGCACGATTCAATTATGGAGAAACCCCTTTTGCCGGCTCCTCTACAGCAATTAGTAGAGACCCTTTAATGGAGTGGCATTCCTTTGCAAATGTACCAGAGCCAGGTAGAGATGGATTTCGATTAACCATCTCCAGGGCAGGGGATTGGACAGGTGAGCTTATTGATGATATGCCGAAATACTTATGGGTTAAGGGAATCACTACCGCAGGAGTAGGAAATGTTGATAAGCTATTTAAAAAAGTCATTTGGGTAGCAACAGGTAGTGGTATTGGCCCATGCTTACCACATCTTTTTTCTAGAGAAACTCCTGCTCGTTTAATATGGGCAACGCGAAATCCAAGAAAAACATATGGAGATGAATTGGTAGAAGAAATTCTCGAATCACAACCAGAAGCTATCATATGGGATACAGATGCCCATGGAAAACCCGATATGGTGAAACTCGCATACAAAGCATATAAAGATTTTGATGCAGAAGCTGTAATATGTATTTCTAACAAAAAACTTACCTGGAAAGTAGTCTACGGAATGGAAAGTAGAGGGATACCGGCATATGGCGCAATTTGGGATTCTTAAACTTAAATATGTACTAACACAAACTCAACTTTTTTATACAACAACACATAGCTGAAACCAGCAATTTTAATGAAGACATTTTTTAAAAATGAATTGTCTTTAGGAGATGCTATGTAAAAATTAAAACTATGAATATAAAAATCGAACAAAGAAAACGGGTAGTGATTATAACCTTAAATCGCCCAAAAGCATTAAATGCATTAAATAGTGCATTGATGCAAGAAATGGTTTCTGTTATGCAGAAACTAGATAAGGACCCTAGTGTAGGGTGCTTTGTAATCACAGGATCTAAAAAAACGTTTGCAGCAGGAGCAGACATAAAAGAAATGGAAAATAAATCCTATATGGATATGTTTCATGAAAATTATTTTGCTGCCTGGGAAGCTTTTACAGCAATTAGAACCCCAAAAATTGCAGCCGTATCTGGGTATGCTTTAGGTGGGGGATGTGAATTAGCTATGATGTGTGACATTATTTATGCATCTAATACAGCAAAATTTGGGCAACCAGAAATAAAACTGGGAGTGATCCCAGGTATTGGTGGAACCCAACGCTTAACAAAAATGGTAGGAAAAACAAAAGCTATGGATTTGATTCTTACCGGACGTTTAATGAATGCAGAAGAAGCAGAACGATCAGGCCTGGTATCTCGTATAATACCAATAGAAACCTTATTAGAAGAATCTGTAGAAGCTGCAGCAATTATTGCTTCTTATAGTAAAACAACAGCTATGGTTGCGAGAGAAACTATAGACAGAGCTATGGAGTTAGGACTTCGTGAAGGAGTACTCTATGAGAGAAGAGCCTTTCATGCATTATTTGCTACAGAGCACCAAAAAGAAGGTATGCAGGCTTTTGTAGAAAAAAGAAAAGCTGACTTTTCTATACCTAATCAAAAACAAATCATTCAAGCTCACTAATCATTAAACACATAATTAAAGAAATTAAGTCATGAAAAAACTCATAATAATATTAATTGTAATAGGTTTTCAGTATTCAACAATACAAGGACAAGAAGAGAAAAAGAAAAAAGCAACATTAGCTGTAAAAGTGATCCAAAACAGTGTTGCGGGATTTTCGACCTTATTTTTAGGAGGTTTTGAAACTAATAAAAATTTTGATATTACTTTTTATAGTATGTTCTGGACGAATCCTTCTTTCGGAACCCCAGAATCTGGTAGTGATCAATTATTAGAAACAGGTATTGGATTAGGGTTTAAACTAATGGATGGAAAATTATTTCTTAACCCAGGAGTTGGATTTGCCCATGGTAAATTCTTTTCAGATGTTGCCGGCACAAAGATAGGAGAGGCCGTAATCCCTAATACTTTTGTAGCGTTTCATAACTCTATTTTTGATATAGAAGCATATTTAGCCTATTATAAATCATTAAGAGATAGAGAAGATATCTCGACCAAAGATCTACTCCTTTTTTGGGCAGCACCTGGAATTAATGTAAGTGATCGTTTAGTGCTAGGTGGTTTCTTTGAAGAATTAGCCTTTATGAACCTAGAAAATGACGATGTTAATAAGAATATACAAGTATATCGTTATTTAGGAGGTTCTGTAAAATTAAAACTTGATAACGGTATGGCATTTAGGTTTTCTGCGGGAGCTAACCTGGTTACAGATGTAGGAGCATCGGACGAATTTTATAAAGTATCTGCTTTTATACCATTTTAAGAGGATAAGTGTTAATCCGTATACCAATTTATGCGGTAAGGATTAAAAGTCCGTTTTCACAGTTCAGATTGTTATATTATCTTTACTTGTGATGTAATGAATAAAGCTATCGAAAGGTAGCTTTATTCTATTTTTATCTATTTGTTTATCCGTGAATTGTTTCTTTACTTCCCAGAGATTTCATTATTTCTGCTTCAAAAACTAGTAATTCCTGCCACTTTTTGTCGACTTCTTCGCGATTTCCATATTGGCGTGCAAAATTTAAAAACATGGTATAATGATTAGCTTCACTTATCATCAAACTTCTATAAAAATCAGCTAGTTCTGGATCTTCTAATTCTTCAGATAGTAATTTAAAACGCTCACAACTTCTGGCTTCAATCAAAGCTGCATATAATAAGCGATGTATTCCAAAATATTAAAATTTAGAGACAAATATTTTAGATATAGTAAAGGTAGCGAAGTAGCAAATTAGTAGAAAAAATCAAGTCAAAGAGAGCTCCAAAACAGGTCCCACGAAATCTTTGATTTGAATACTATTAAAAAAGATAATTACTTGATTTTAAGTAGATTGTATTATGTCAAAACATGAATCAAGATGTCTTCTTTCATGTTTTGAGACATGTATTAATTGATTATATTTATTTATTTTATCAACTTAGCAGTAACTTATATTAACACAAATTTGACTAAAATGTTACTATTACAATCCACAAGGCTTTTGGCAGTATTCACAGTTAGAATAACTGCTATTTAGTTATTTCCCAAAAATCAGTGCAAAATTACCTCAATTTGAAAGCTCATTCATTCAATTACTATTATTGGATATGATTTTTCTAACAGTGAGATATAAATAGTCTCGTAAATTATTCTTCAATAATTCTACGATCACTTCTTTTGCATTTAAGCTAAATTTTTTAACTAATACAAATTACTATTAAAACTCTTAAAGTTTTAATGTGTAGCATCATTTTTTATTTAGATAAACTCTACTTATGCTAAATAATTAGTGGTGTGTTATTTTAGAATTTAACACATTAATGTAGTATGTCAACTTTATAGTTTTATTAGAACTAATTAATATAAAATTTTTAGAGTTAATGGTTTGGGGTCAGCCATTATCAATTTATAGATTCAAAATCATAAAAATCAAAAATATGAAACGTATATTAACAATCGCAATTGCTCTTTTTACAATAATGAGCTTTGCGCAAACTCAACCACAAAAGGCTAGTGATCTAGTATCCCAACAAAAAAAATCTGGTTCGGCTTTTGAAGAAATTCAACTTTTCAAAATAATAAATAAACAAAAAAATAACCTAAAACTTCCTAAAGGGCTTCATGATTATGTGTTATTCTCATTAGATCAAAATAAGATGAAATCTATGCAAAGGAGTTACCCAAATACTATGAATTTGAGTATTCCAGGGCAGAAATCAGCAATGTCGGTTGATCTTGTAAAAGTAAATATTAAAACAGATGATTTTTTGGCTAAAGGTACACAGGGTAATGTGTTGCCTTCTTCTGGTATAGCACATTATAGAGGTGTGGTAAGCGGACAGTCTAATTCTTTAGTAGCTATCAGTTTTTATAAAGATAATGTATCTGGTTTTATTAGTACGAATGGCCAAGGAAGTATAGTATTGGGTGCGTTAAGTAATAGCAAGAATCATATTATCTATAAGGACAAGGAACTTAGTCATATAAATGATTTTTCTTGCCACGTAGAAGACAATATGGAAAAAGGATACACTCTTGAAGAATTGTCTTATAATCCACAGAGTAAATCAGCAGCAAAGTGTGTAAAAATGTTCTTCGATATAGCCGCAGATATAGTTAGGGATAAAGGAGGAGAACAACAGGCTACTAATTATATGGAAACTTTATTTAATCAAGTAGCTGCCCTGTATGCTAATGATCAGATAACTCTTAAATTATCTGGTACCAAAGCTTGGAGTTCTAATGAACCATTTCAGAATTCTAATCTTGATAGCTATGGTAGGTATAGGAGAAATAATGGTCTTAATGGAGCAGATTTAGCACATCTGGTTAATTATTCATTTAATGGAGGATTAGCTGCTTCTATTGGAGGTTTGTGTGGTTCTAAGAATTATGCTGTTTCTGGTATTAAAGGTAGTTTTAGTAATGTACCTACTTATTCTTTCGATGTATTCTTAATTTCTCATGAAACAGGACATAATGTAGGATCACGTCATACACATGCATGTGTGTGGAACGGTAATAATACAGCTATAGATGGTTGTGCTGGCCGTGTAGAAGGAAATTGTAGATTACCAGGGAATCCTGCAGGAGGAGGAACCATTATGAGTTATTGTCCACAAACTAGTGTTGGGGTGGATTTTAGCTTAGGGTTCGGTTCTCAACCTGCTAATGTGATCCGTAATCATATTTCGAGATCAAATTGTATACAGACTTGTGACGGTGGAGGGTGTAATACAGGAGATGCTATATCGGTAACATTTACCAATAATACAGATTGTACTTTAGAGTATTTCCAGAACAATTCTTTACAAGGATCTGCCAATGCAGGAGGCTCGTATAATGCAAATACTACTGTAGGAAGCGCGTGGCAAGCCAAAAAAGCTTCGGGAGATACTGTAGATAATTTTACTGTTGCTTGTGGCCAAACAACCTATAACTCTTCAGGAAATTGTAGTAGTGGTGGTGGTAACTGTGATGGTGTAGCACCATATTCTCCTAGTACAGTTTATAATGTAGGAGATCGAGTAACCTATAATGGATCTTTATATGAAAGAACTTTTAACGGATGGACTAATTTAGGGCCGTGTACTACAACAACTGATCCTTGTACAGGAGTGGCACCATATTCTCCTGGTACTGTATATAATGTAGGTGACCGTGTAACTTATAATGGATCTTTATATGAAAGAACTTTTAACGGATGGACTAATTTAGGTGCTTGCGGAGGAGCATTTTCTGCTTTCAATGGAGATGGGCCAGCGGGAGGATTACAATTTAAAGCATTCCCTAATCCAGCAAAAGATCTTTTAAACCTGGAAATTAGTAATGCAAAATCTTCTTCTCAAATCAGTATCAAGGATATGAATGGAAGAACATTAGAGATCATAGACCTTAAAACACCTCCGGGAGGAAATATAGTGAGAAAAACAGTAGATATTAGTAAGTTATCTACTGGTATCTATTTTATAAAAGTTACCAATAGTGGTACAACTCTTACTAAAAAGTTTTTTGTAAAATAAATTTTTAAATAATAATAAAGTTTGACCCTATTTATAAAGAGACTGTTTAAAAAGGCAGTCTCTTTTTTATTATTTGAGTATGGTTTTTATCCTTAGGTTATATAAACCATAAAGTTGTTTTCAAGACTTAACGTCAATGCCAATCTAGTCTTTTGTTTTCGAGTTATGATGATTTACTTCTCAAGAATTATCCCGTTTGTATAAGTCAATATGATTATCAATCATTTAGATATAACTAAATTAACTAATCTTATTTATCCATGAATCGTTTCTTTATTACCAAGAGATTTCATTATTTCTGCTTCAAAAACTAGTAATTCCTGCCACTTTTTGTCGACTTCTTCGCGATTTCCATATTGGCGTGCAAAATTTAAAAACATAGTATAATGATTAGCTTCACTTATCATCAAACTTCTATAAAAATCAGCTAGTTCTGGATCTTCTAATTCTTCAGATAGTAATTTAAAACGCTCACAACTTCTGGCTTCAATCAAAGCTGCATATAATAAGCGATGTATAAGTTGGGTTGTTCTACTTCCCCCTTTTGGGAAAAAAGTTATCAATTGAATCACGTAGTCATCCTTTCGATCTCTACCGAGAATCCAGCCCCGTTCAAGAATTTTATCATGAACCATTTTAAAATGGCTCATTTCTTCTTTTACCAGTTTTATCATCTCTTGCACTAATTCTGTGTATTCTGGAAAACTCACAATAAGCGATATTGCTGTAGAAGTAGCTTTTTGCTCGCAGTATGCATGATCTGTAAGAATTTCTTCAATATTTTTCTCTACAATATTAACCCATCTCGGGTCTGTGGGAAGTTTTAAGCCTAGCATGGTTCTGGTAGTTTTTTATAATAATTACAAATTTATGAAGTAACTCATTATAGAACTAAGATTCGAAAGAAAATATTAAATTTTTCATTTATCCTTATTCCAAGCAACCTTATAGGTTTTTATTCATCTTATTAAAAAATAGATAGCATGAATACAAGAAAACTGATTGGTCTAATCGCAGTATTCGGAATTTTGGCCTGTAACAGTGATGATGACGATAATAATACAGATAGTTGCGATCAATTAACTGTAATTAGCTCAAAACAATATGTTAGTGAACCAGATCATAATCTAACAATAAGTAGTTTAAAAATAAATGAAAATTGTTTGAAAATCAGTTTTGGCTCTAGTGGATGTAGTGGAGATACCTGGGAGTTAAAACTTATTGATTCTGAAGAGATTTTGGAAACCAACCCGCCACAAAGAAATTTGAGGTTGTCTCTAAAAAATGAAGAGTTATGCAATGCAGTTATTACAAAAGAAATATCGTTTAATATTCTTGGGTTAAAAGTAGATGGTAATAAGGTATTGCTTAATATAAAGAACTCAGATGATCAAATACTTTATGAATATTAAAAAAACCAAATAATTATAAAGACAAAATAGGATTAAATATCTAAATCAAAAGAGGAGCGTAACTTATCAATAAGAGGGTTTTTTTCTCTTAATTTTTCATACTTATCCTGAGGAGTGAAGGCATATTTTTTAGAAGCTTCTTCGTTTACAGTAATCTTCATTTCAATACTGTAATTTTTTAATTTTTTGAATAGAAACTGCAATAGTCCTGATTGTGCAGCTTCCATATCAACTTTCATCGACTGATTAGGTAATTCTAATAAAATAGAACCTTCGTCAAGGGTTGGGATATTCATAGCAAACATAGATCCGATAATACGCTCTCCTTTTTTATCTTGCATTTTACCATATTCTATCCAGCCTTCTTGCATTTGTGATTCTGTAAATTCTTCTTTTGGTAAATTTTCAGGATCAATTACCTGTTCTTCTTTACTTTCCTCATGTTCTTTCTTCCTTTTAATGCTACTTAGTGATAAGCCAGAAGTTCTACGTTCTTTATGTATTAAAACAGGTTTTTTCTCTACTACTGCAGGATTTTCAGCTGTAATTGTACCTTCAGAATTATCCTCTTGAATATCAGGTTTTGCGTCTTTGTTTTGTGTAATCTCGGATACGATAGAGGTTGAAGGTTCTGTTTTTTCTTCTACTTGAGGAAGTGCGCTGTTTTGTTTTTCGATTTCAGTTTTTTCTAAAGTCTTTTCTTTTACTTCAGTTGAAATTTTAACAGGATTAATTCCTTTTTCTTTAAAGTAAGAAGGAGGGATTATGTAGGGTTTGTCATTTTTTTTTTCTCCATCCACAAGGATAGAGGCAAGTTGCATTAGGCATAACTCGACCAGCAATCTTTGATTGCGACTAGTCTTATATTTTAGATCACAATCATTAGCAAGCTCAATACCTTTAATAAGAAAACCATGGGGGGCTTTTTGTGATTGTTCTAAATATTTAGTTTTCGTTTGTTGCCCCACTTCGAGAAGATTGATAGTAGCTTGATTTTTACATACTAATAAATCTCTAAAGTGCGATGCAAGGCCAGATACAAAATGATGCCCATCAAAACCCTGAGCAAGAATTTCGTTAAATTCTATAAGGAGTTGTGGGATATTGTTCTCAAGTATTAAATCAGTAGTTTTAAAATAAGTTTCATAATCTAATACATTCAGGTTTTCGGTTACTGCCTGTCTGGTTAAATTTTTTCCACTAAAACTAACAACTCTATCAAAGATTGATAACGCATCCCGCATTGCGCCATCTGCTTTTTGAGCGATAATTTGCAAAGCGTCTTCATCTGCAGTAATCCCTTCTTGCGCTGCTACTTGCATTAAGTGATTTTTTGCATCAGTTACGGTAATGCGTTTAAAATCAAATATTTGACATCGCGATAAGATTGTAGGTATGATTTTATGCTTTTCTGTCGTGGCCAGGATAAAAATTGCATGTTTAGGAGGTTCTTCTAATGTTTTTAAAAAAGCATTAAAGGCTGCTTGAGAAAGCATATGTACCTCATCAATAATATATACTTTATAGTTTCCAACCTGTGGAGGGATGCGAACTTGATCAATAAGGCTTCTAATATCATCTACAGAATTGTTTGAGGCTGCATCGAGCTCAAAAATATTAAAAGCAAAATCTTCATCAGGGTGCTCATTTCCATCCTGATTAATTGTTTTTGCAAGAATTCTGGCACACGAAGTTTTTCCTACTCCTCTTGGTCCGGTGAATAATAAAGCTTGTGCAAGATGATTGTTTTCTATAGCATTAAGCAGTGTATTGGTAATTGCTTGTTGCCCTACAACATCCTTAAATGTTTGGGGTCTGTATTTACGTGCTGATACTATAAAATGCTCCATCGCTACAAAGTTAAAAATTGCTTACAAAAAATAAATTATAGCTATCGGTTTTTATTTTTAGTTATTAACAGCCAAAAAATAATTCTGAATTCTGAATTCTAAGTTCAGAATTATAATACTTTTGCACAAAGCAGATCACCTTATCGCTCTCGATGATTCGGGAGAGGAAAGTCCGGACACCATAGCACAGTATAGCGGGTAACGCCCGTCCGTCGTAAGGCGAGGACAAGTGCAGCAGAAAGTATGTACAGGTAATGCTGTAGTGAAACCAGGTAAACTCTATGCGGTGCAACGCCATGTAAACCAGCTTTTGAGGGTTGTGCGCCCAATGTTGGAGGGTAGGCGGTTTGAACTGGTAAGTAATTATTAGTCTAGATAAATGATAAGGATCTCGATGTATCGGGAAACAGAATCCGGCTTATGATCTGCTTTTTTTACAACTCCTTTAACAATATCTAATATCAATTTTCTTGTACCTTGTACCACAAGAAAAATTATTTGAATGAAAATTGCTATAGTCTGTTATCCTACCTTTGGAGGTAGTGGAGTGGTAGCCACAGAATTAGGAATTGCTTTGGCAAAACTAAACCACGAAGTACATTTTATTACCTACAAACAGCCTGTTAGGCTAAATCTGTTGAATCCGAATATTCATTTTCATGAAGTAAACGTACCTACATACCCTCTTTTTCATTATCAACCATACGAATTGGCATTATCTAGTAAATTAGTAGATACCATTAAAAAATATAAAATTGATGTACTTCATGTTCATTATGCGATTCCGCATGCATATGCAGGATATATGGCAAAAAAAATGCTTGAAGAAGAAGGAATTTATGTTCCTATGGTAACTACATTGCACGGTACCGATATTACTCTGGTAGGAAACCATCCTTTTTATAAACCGGCAGTGACATTTAGTATCAATAAAAGTGATATGGTTACTTCTGTATCTCAAAGTCTTAAAGACGACACATTACGTCTGTTTGATATCAAAAATGATATTGAGGTAGTCCCTAATTTTATTGATGCAAGTCAAAGAAAAACCAGTTTTACAGATTGCCAACGAGAACTTATGGCAACTCCAGAAGAACGTATAGTTACTCATATTAGTAATTTTAGAGCTGTAAAACGTATTACTGATGTTGTAGATATTTTTTATAATATTCAGAAAAAGATGCCTGCAAAGTTATTAATGGTTGGAGAAGGCCCAGAACGTAAACCAGCCGAAGAAAGATGTAAAGAACTTGGTATAAAAGATAAAGTGGTTTTCTTTGGTAATAGTAATGAAATAGATAAGATATTGTGCTTTTCTGATTTGTTTTTACTTCCATCAGAACGAGAAAGCTTTGGTCTGGCAGCATTAGAAGCGATGGTAAATAAGGTTCCTGTAATATCGAGTAATGCAGGAGGGATTCCTGAAGTGAATAATCATGGTGTTTCTGGTTATATGAGTGATATAGGAGATGTAAAAGATATGTCAGAAAATTCGATCAAAATTCTGGAAGATGATGACAGATTAGAAGCCTTTAAAGAAAATGCATATAAAGAAGCAATGAAATTTGATATAAGTAACATTATCCCACTATATATAAAAATGTATGAGAGTGCTTTATCAGCAGTATAATATCATTTGTTTATAAAATAAAAACCCCCTAGTTATACCATAACTAGGGGGTTTAAGTTGTTTAGTTTACTTGTGATGTATGCCTAAAATGTATATCTGGCAGAAATACCAACATTGACTCCAGTATTATCTACACCTCTATACCCGTTTGGTCGATCGATATCATGGATATCAAATGTTGGACGAATACTAAATGCTACCTGAAGCGGAAAATCAAAACGATAATCAACTCCAAAATCCGCTCCTATATATGGGAAAAATTCAGCGTCTCTATCTACGCTTGCAACATTAAAACCAAGATATCTAGTTTTAAAATCTATATACCCTGCACCGACACCAGGACCTGCAAACCAATTTAGTTTATCCCAAATATTATATGTCCAATGAAAAAATACTCCACCACGATATGTAGAGATAAAAGAATTTGTTTTAAAGCCTAAATTGGCATCAATTCTATTATGTTCACTTATAATTTGTCGTTGGTATGTAATTTCGGGACCAAAGCCTTCATCTCCAATAACTCCTTCTGATAACCGAATTCCTATAGCGTTTTCGGGAATATCTTGAGCTTGCAGTTGTGAAACCGAGATAATAATTGATAGTACAAAAAAAAGTTTTTTCATGATTTAAATTTTTTAAAAGTTTTAATTGATTATTATAAAAATGGTTAGTGTATCTTAATGTATTGTTTGTAAAACCAGTGTATTGAGAATATCAATCAAATTTGTATCTGGCACTTAAGCCAAAGTTAAAAATGATATCATCATTAGTATAACTATCGAAGTATATTTCTGGTCTAAAATCTAGAGAGATTAATAGCGGAAAATCAAAATTGTACTCAATACCAACATCTCCCGTTACGAAGCCAAAAGTTATTAAATCATCGTCACGAACAATATCAGAATCAAAATCGACTAATCCGCCACCAATTCCTGGGCCAATAAACCAATTTAGACCTCCGTTAATATTAAAAACCCACTGATACATCCCTGTAAGTTTTAGAGCATTGTAGCTTCTTTTACCTTGCGCTCCAAGTCCTACTTCTATTCTTGTCTTAGAACTTATAGCATTTTGATATGAGGCTTCAGCCCAAAAACCATTTGCTTCACTTAGACGTAAACCAATAGTATGTTTAGAAATTTCCTGAGACTGTATATTACCCATACAAAGAAATAGAAAAGGAAGTATAAAAAATATATTCTTCGTCATAATCGCAAATAGTAATTTCCTACTTTCCGACTATAACGTCATAAATCTTCTATTCTGTAAGGATAAGTCTTAAATCTTTGTTAAGATTGAATTAACTACTTTGTAACTGCATATCGGTACTCTCAAAAATCTTATCTGCAGAATCAGCAATGAAACCATTAAAAATAACAGCATGATTGTTTTTGTAACGATATGAAAATTCATAATAACAGGATGTGATTTCTTTAACGTTTTCTTCAAATTCTACTTCGACTACATCAGCCAAAATACTAGACTGCTCTAATAATTGAGACGGCGAACCTTTTATTTCACCTCCAGAAGTATTCATTTTGAAACCATTCTCTTTGAGAAATTCATTTACCTTGGATAGATTTTTAAATGTTTGAAGTTTATTAACATCTACTGTGAAATGATTAGAGCAAAAGCCATTAACATATACCCAGGCCGCATATTCTGATACCGAAAGAAGTCTTTTGTAAATCTCAAAAGACGGTTTAGCCCAAACTCTGCCTTTTAGGATAAGATCTTCTTGTTGTAAAACTGTATGGGCTATTTGATTTATAGTGTTTTGGATAATGCTGTTTAGCTCAACAGAAAATTCTTCAAGAAGCAATTCGCTAATAAAGATTTTTGGTGCATTACCATCACTTTTGTGTTCAAAATGTTTTGCACGTAATTTTTTGGCCTTAAAATGGTATTCTCCTTTGGGTTCATACCCCATAGCAATAAAAGGTTTTGCCAAAATATCAATATTAACTCTTGGATCATTAAAAGTGCGTATTGCAATATGATCGTTAAAAACGGTATTGCCTTCTGCTTCAAATAAAGATTTAATTTTTTGTGCTGAAGGAGTTTTTACAGTGTATTGTTTCCAGAGTTCTTCAAAAAAATAAGTCAAATCCATTTTAATTATGTTTTTATTTGAAGCAAAATTATTATTTTTGACTATTATTGCGTGTATATGTATTATTTTTAGTTTCAATTGTATAAATTTTGTGTCAAATTGAGAATAATGTTTTGTTTTTATTATCAATTTTGACTGCAAGTGTTTTAAATTTTTTAGGAGTATGAATCATTTTGATTATATAGATCAGCAGATTTTATTGCAGATACGTGAAGATGCCAGAAAGCCTTTCTCTCAAATAGCAGAGAATTTAAAAATTTCTAATTCTCTGGTGCATCAAAGAATTAAAAAACTTAAGCAACGTGGTGTAATAAAGAAAGCCGAGTTTGTTGTAGATGAAAAACAGATTGGTTTTAAAACGAAATCTTATGTTGGTATTCGTCTAAGAGAAGCTAGATATGCAAAACAAGTAGTTGATGGTTTAAAAGAAATTCCGGAAATATTAGAATGTAATTATGTTTCGGGTCATTATGCTATTTTCATTCTTATTTTTGCATTTGATAACCATCATTTACGTAAGATTCTGTATGAACAGGTACATCAGATTGATGGAGTCGCAGGAACGGATAGTTTTATTTGTTTTGATACGAATTTTAGAAGGCAGGTTTCTTTAAATTCTTTAGGAAAGAATATTTCATATGATTGATAAAAGTATATTGACATCTTTACAAAACCAGCTAGAAGGTCAACTACAATTTGATACTCTAATTACTGCTTTATATGCTACAGATGCTTCAGTGTACCGTAGAATTCCCCTGGCAGTAGCATTTCCAAAATCAATACAAGATGTAAAAAAAATAGTTGCTTTTGCATCTCAAAATGATATTGGTATTATTCCCAGAACAGCAGGAACTTCGCTTGCAGGACAATGTGTGGGGGATGGTATTGTGGTAGATGTTTCTAAATATTTTACTAAAATAATTGCTGTTGATAAAACCAAAAAAACAGTGACTGTTCAACCAGGAGTGATACGAGATGATCTTAATCGTTTTTTGAAACCGTATGGATTGTTTTTCGGACCTAATACATCGACATCTAATCGTTGTATGATTGGAGGAATGGTCGGAAATAATAGTAGTGGTACTACATCAATTCAATATGGGGTTACAAGAGATAAAGTCTTAGAGTTACAAACAGTATTGTCTGATGGTAGCGAAGTTACTTTCTCTGAAATATCATCAAATGATTTTGAAGCAAAGCGAAATTTGGATACCCTTGAAGGAAAAATCTACGACCAGATTTATACCGAACTTTCTTTTAAGGAGATTCAACAACAAATTATAACTCATTTCCCAAAACGAGAAATTCATAGACGTAACACAGGTTATGCTATTGATGAACTGATTGATTCTGAGGTGTTTTCTACAACGAATACACATTTTAATATGTGTAAACTCCTCACAGGAAGCGAAGGTACATTAGCTTTTACAACACAAATTACATTACAGTTAGATGAACTCCCACCAGAAGAAACCTTAATGGTTGCGGCGCATTTTAAGACTATCGATGATTGTATGAGAGCAGTAGCGCCTGTAATGCAACATTCGCTATTCACTTGCGAAATGATGGATAAAACCATTTTGGATTGTACAAAAAATAATATCGAGCAATTAAAGAATCGTTTTTTTATTGTTGATGATCCAAAAGCAATCTTAATGCTAGAACTTAGAGCAAACGATGTTAGTCATTTAGAACAGCAAAAAGATAAGCTATTAAAAACTCTTGATGATTCAAAATTAAGCTATGCCAATCCAATTTTACGTAAAGAAGAAATAGATAAGGCTTTAGAGTTAAGAAAAGCAGGGTTAGGATTATTAGGTAATATTGTTGGTGATAAAAAAGCAGTTGCTTGTATAGAAGATACGGCAGTTGCTATTCCTGATCTGGCGGATTACATATCAGAATTTACAGATTTAATGAAGTCTTATGATCAACAAACTGTGTATTATGCACATGCTGGAGCAGGAGAGATTCACCTTCGACCCATTCTGGATCTTAAAAAAAGTAAAGACGTAACCCTGTTTAAAAAAATAACAGATGATGTAGCAGCTTTGGTAAAGAAATATCAAGGTTCTATGAGTGGTGAGCATGGTGATGGTATTGTAAGGGCTGGATACATACCTTTTATGATTGGTGAGGGTAATTATAAGATTTTAGAACGTATTAAAAGTACATTTGATCCTAGTTCTATTTTTAATCCGGGTAAGATTATTGATGCCTATCCCATGGATCAAAAACTACGGTATCAGATAGATAGAAAAGAACCAGAGATAGATACTATTTTTGATTTTACCGATTCGATGGGAATTCTAAGGGCTGCAGAAAAATGTAATGGTAGTGGTGATTGCCGTAAGTCTGTAGAAGCAGGAGGAACCATGTGCCCCAGTTATCGGGCTACAAAAAACGAAAAAGATACTACCCGGGGTAGAGCAAATACACTAAGAGAATTTTTAACCAATAGTGAGAAGGTTAATAAATTTGATAATAGAGAATTAAAAGAAGTTTTTGACCTCTGTCTAAGTTGCAAAGGATGTGCTAGTGAATGTCCTTCTAATGTTGATGTAGCTGCGCTGAAAGCAGAATTCGAATATCAATATCAAAAAGAAAATAGAGTATCGTTACGTACAAAGCTTTTTGCCCACAATAATAGATTGAATTCTGTAGGAAGAATCGCACCTGGTTTAACAAATTTTTTCTTTTCTAATGCATTAACATCGAGTGTTTTAAAATCTGCTTTAGGTATTGCCAAACAACGAAATTTACCTTTGTTAAGCAAACAATCCTTAAGAAGTTGGTGTAAGCAAAATATAAAAAGAATACAACCAGAGCAACCTATAAAAACAGTATACTTTTTTATAGATGAATTTACGAATCATCTGGATGCCGAAATCGGGATAGATGCTATCGAGCTACTCACCAAATTAAATTATAAAGTAAAGATAATTGATCATAAAGAAAGTGGGCGGACTTTTATATCAAAAGGATTATTGAAACAAGCCAAAATTCTGGCAAATCTTAATATTAAAACGTTTAATAATCATATTACAGCAGAAACTCCTTTAATTGGATTAGAGCCTTCTGCCATACTCACTTTTAGAGATGAGTATCTGAGATTGGCTGACGATAAAGAAAATGCAACAGCAGTGGCAACACATACTTTTTTGATTGATGAATTCTTACATGCAGAGATAGGGAAAGGGAATATAAATGCTGATTTGTTTACCACAGATACTAAAACAATTAAAATACATGGGCATTGTCATCAAAAAGCTTTATCGGGTATACACAATACATTTTCGATTCTAAATTTACCCAAAAACTTCAACGTTACGATTATCCCATCAGGATGTTGTGGTATGGCAGGATCTTTTGGATATGAGAAGGAGCATTATGATGTTAGTATGCAGATAGGGGAGCAGACCTTATTTCCATCGGTTAGAAAAACACCTAAGGATACTATTATTGTGGCTGTAGGAACTAGCTGTAGGCATCAAATAAAAGATGGGACTCAACGAGAGGCATTACATCCCATTAGTATTCTCAAAAATGCTTTAGCGTAGATAAGGTCTTTAAATCAGAAATTTCAAGTAAATGTTGGGTTCAAAATTATGTTAAAATATCATCCATGTATAGTTTCAGAAGTGCCATAGTTCTGAATAAGTTCTCCTTCAAATTTTAATAAATCTTCCCATTGTTTATCTACATCAATACCTTTTCCGTATTTACGTGCAAAACCAATAAATGTGGTATAATGACCAGCTTCACTAATCATTAAATCGTGATAGAATTTTGATAGCTCAGGATCTTTTATTTTTTTTGAAAGAAGCTTAAATCGTTCGCAACTTCTGGCTTCGATCATTGCCGAAAATAACAACCGATTAACTAAACTTTGCTTACGACTACCACCTGTAATACCAAATTTAAACAATTCATTTACATAACTATCCTTTCGTTCTCGACCTAATTTATAACCACGCTTTTTAATAATTTCATGAACCATTTCAAAGTGTTGTAATTCTTCTTGTGCCAAAGTTAATAAATCGGTAACCAAATCAGTATGTTCAGAATTTAACGTAATTATGGTAATGGCATTTGTGGCTGCTTTTTGTTCGCACCATGCGTGATCTGTTAAGATTTCTTCAATATTTGTTTCCGCAAGAGCTGCCCAACGTGGATCTGTTGCCAGTTTTAAACCAAGCATATTTGTATTGTTTTAAGAGATATATAGTATTGTCAAAGATACGTTTTGCGATTTTTATTTCAATGATTCTAACAACTTATTAATATATCATTTTTCAAAATATTTATATATACATATAAATTGCTGGCATTCATTAATAAGGTGAGTATAGCTGATTATGATTTTCTAAGGGATGTGATTACCTGGTTAGCAATAAAAGAAGCTTGTAGGGCTTTGGGATCAATTTCTAAACTTTCTACCTCCTCAATTGATTCTTCATAAGCTTTCATTGATTCATTCTCATAGTGAACTAGCTTCCATGCTGCATCATGATATTCTAATGAGGTTAGATTTTCTATCCAATCTCCAGAGTTTAAATAAAGACAGGATCCGTTTTTATCTTTATATTCTCGCATTTGGGGTTGATGAATATGACCACATACCACATAGCTATATTTATTCTTAACAGCTAATTCTGCAGCAACATCTTCGAAATCATTAATATACTTGACTGCTTTTTTTACGCTATTTTTAATTTTCTTAGAAAGCGAAAATTTTTCTTTACCTATACGTACCAAAAACCAATTAATAGCTTGATTAAAAAGAATTAGTATATCATATCCCCAACTGCCTAATTTAGCTAACCATTTTGCGTTTTGAATTGAGACATCAAAAACATCGCCATGAAAGAACCATGCTTTTTTGCCATCTAATTCTAGCACGAGTTTATCGACTAATTTAAAATTTCCGATTTGAGCATCACTAAATTTACGAAGCATCTCGTCGTGATTACCTGTGATATAGATAACTTCTGTTCCTTTTGATGCAAACGAAATGATTTTTTTGATAACCTTAAGGTGAGATTTTGGAAAGTATCGTTTTCTAAATTGCCAGATATCTATAATATCACCGTTAAGAATAAGAGTTTTTGGTTTGATACTATTTAGATAGTTGAGAAGCTCTTTTGCATGACATCCATAAGTACCAAGATGGATATCCGAAATTACAACAAGCTCTACAATACGTTTTTTCATATAAACATAATAATGCCACAAATTAAATAAATTCGTTTTTTTTAATAATTATCTAATGATGAGTTTATTGTTATCTGAATTTAATCATTAAAATGATTTGTTACCAGAATATTAAAAATCTGTTCTTTTTCTAACTTGTAATATGAATTTTAGAAGTTTTAATTAATTTGCCTCCACTTAGAACTATTTTGATAATAATTAGCATAGTTAATACGTTGATGTGATTATATTAACCATTAGCTTAAATTAACATGAAAAATCACACAATTATTACACGCTTATTTGTGTATGTTTCTTTTTTTATAGCTTTTTCGTTCTTAACTTCATGTAGCAAAGATGAAATAGAGAAAAAAACAGATAATAAACTTCAAAATAGTGGCAATCAACAAAGCAAAAAATTATACCCTTGGGAGTATGAAACCTATAATAGTTATTTGTCAAATTATAAGGAAGAGTATAGTAATGCTAAAAAATCGACAGTAAAATGGTCTTATAATGGAGCTACTGGACCAGAATTTTGGGGAAACTTATCACCAGATTTTGTTTTATGTGCAGAAGGAACTAGTCAATCTCCAATTGATATTTCATCCAATTGTAGAACTAGTAATGGTTATGGAGATTATTTTGATGATGAAGATGGCTTACATTTTTTTTATAAGAAATCTACTTTAAATGTACTAAATAATACTCATACCATCCAGTTCAGTCCTAAGCCGGGAAGTTATGTAAAACTTAAAGGAGTCCGTTATAACCTTGCTCAGTTTCATGTGCATGCATCTAGTGAACATACTATTGATAGTAGATTTTCACCTTTAGAGATTCACTTTGTTCATACGAATTCAGAAAACGATAAAGATCTTTTAGTGGTGGGTTTATTAGTTGAAAGAGGAAGGTTTAATAGGAGATATAATAGTTTCTGGAAAAGTTCTAACTTCCCTAAAGAGGGGAATTCTATTTTAGAAGTAACACGACTAATAAATTTAGCACATCTTTTACCCAGAAACAAGTCAAGATACAACTATTCAGGTTCGTTAACAACCCCACCTTGTTCTGAGGGGGTTAATTGGAATGTTTTAACCAGAAAAATTAGAATGTCTAGAAATCAAATAAAAGCTTTTACAAGACTGTATTCAGATAATTTTAGACCTGTACAAGAAACAAATGATAGGGATATTGTGCTAGTACCTGATTATTTTTTTTACTATTAGTTTTTTATATTACTGTCAGGTTTAAATGTATTGTATCGGATAAGTCGTAACTGTCTTTGTTTCAATGAATACAAAGAAATAAGAGTTTGATTAGATTAAAGTACGCTTAACTTAACACTATAATTAGTTCGTTTTATAGTAAAAATAAAAAGCCAAATTCTTGGATTAACAATCTAGAGTTTGGCTTTTTTATATCATAATACTACTGTATTTTTGAAGATTAAAAATTACATTTGCTAAAAATTGTATGCATGGCAGGAAATACATTTGGTAACCTATTTAAGGTAACTACTTTTGGAGAATCGCACGGAGTAGCAATTGGCGGAGTCATTGATGGTTGTCCCGCTGGTGTAACACTTGACTTAGACGCTATTCAACAAGAACTTGATCGCCGAAAACCTGGTCAGTCGGCTATTGTTACACAACGTAAAGAACCTGATACTGTCGAGT
This sequence comes from Aquimarina spinulae, assembly GCF_943373825.1. Classification (NCBI taxonomy): domain Bacteria; kingdom Pseudomonadati; phylum Bacteroidota; class Flavobacteriia; order Flavobacteriales; family Flavobacteriaceae; genus Aquimarina; species Aquimarina spinulae. The sequence goes on from NZ_CALSBP010000003.1 coordinate 165,507, forward strand.
TTTATTCTGGTATTTTTGAAGGTATTACAACAGGAACTCCGATAGGTTTTGCTATCAAAAATGCAAATCAAAAATCTAAAGATTATTCTCATATTAAAGATTCTTATCGACCGTCTCATGCCGATTATACCTATGATCAGAAATACGGTATTAGAGATTATAGAGGAGGAGGACGCTCTTCTGCTCGTGAAACAGCAAGTAGAGTAGTAGCAGGAGCAATCGCTAAACAAGTATTGTCTGATATAAAATTTCAGGCCTATGTGAGTGGTGTTGGTTCCATCAAATTAGAAAAAAGTCATACCGAACTTGATTTATCATTAACCGAAAGTAATATTGTAAGATGCCCGGATCCTAAGTTAGCTTCGGAAATGGAACACTACATCAAACAAATTAGAAAAGAAGGAGATACCGTTGGCGGAATTGTAAGCTGTGTTATTTCTGGTGCACCTGTGGGATTAGGAGAACCGGCTTTTGATAAGCTACATGCCGAATTAGGGAAAGCTATGCTATCTATTAATGCAGTTAAAGGATTTGAATACGGAAGTGGTTTTGCCGGATCAGAACTAAAAGGAAGTGAGCATAATGATCTTTTTAATACCGATGGTACTACACAAACGAATCTATCTGGAGGTATACAAGGAGGGATTTCTAATGGAATGGATATCTATTTTAATGTAGCTTTTAAGCCAGTAGCTACAATTATGCAGGATCAGGAAACTATTGATAAAGAAGGTAATATTGTTACTATGCAAGGAAAAGGGAGACATGACCCTTGTGTAGTTCCCAGAGCAGTACCTATCGTAGAGGCTATGGCTGCTTTGGTACTTGTTGACTATTGGTTAATGAATAGAACAATTAAGAAATAAATTAATATAGAATAGTGTAGTTTTAATGTGTGGACACAAATTAAAATTACTGGCCTGTAAAACACTTATATACTAAGAAAACTGGCCTTTTATTTCGTATTTCGCAATTTCTATCCCCTTTTATTATTTTAAATTTATATATTGGTCGCTGTTTTGGCTTAAAAATTAAATTCTTCACATGAAAAAAATTGCACTGCATTGGAAAATTATGATCGGAATGATATTAGGTATATTATTCGGATTTTTAATGACAACACTTTCATGGGGAAAGGGATTTACAGGAGATTGGATTGCCCCTTTGGGGACCATATTTGTAAACCTATTAAAACTAATTGCAGTTCCCTTAATTTTAGCCTCTTTGATCAAAGGAATCTCTGATCTAAAAGATATTTCTAAATTTAAATTGATAGGAGGAAGAACCATCGTTATTTATATCTTAACTACGGTGATTGCAATAACTATTGGTTTACTACTGGTCAATACTTTTAAACCAGGAAATGGAATTACTCCCGAGACTATAGAAAAACTAAGTACAGAATATGCAGGTAATGCTAAAATATCTGAGCGTATCGCTGAGGCTGGTAAGCAAAAACAAAGTGGTCCTTTACAGTTTATTGTTGATATGGTACCAGAAAATGCTTTTAAAGCAATGAGTAACAATAAAATGATGTTGCAGGTGATATTCTTTGCGATTTTCTTGGGTATTAGTATGCTATTAATAAAACCTGCGCAGTCAGAACCTCTTAAAAAATTCTTTGATAGTTTAAATGATGTAGTATTAAAGATGGTTGATTTGATTATGCTTACAGCGCCATATGCTGTTTTTGCATTATTAGCTAATGTAGTGGTTACTTCTGATGATCCTGATATATTGTTAGCATTATTAAAATATGCTGGTGTTGTAATATTTGGATTAGCGTTAATGATCGTGTTCTATTGTACGTTAGTTGCTGTTATTACCAAGAAGTCTCCATTATGGTTTTTAAAGGAGATCAGCCCTGCACAATTATTAGCATTTTCGACAAGTTCTAGTGCAGCTACGCTTCCTGTTACCATGGAAAGAGTAGAAGAGCATATCGGTGTAGATAAAGAAGTATCTAGTTTCGTATTACCAGTTGGTGCCACTATCAATATGGATGGTACCAGTTTGTATCAGGCAGTAGCTTCAGTATTTATTATGCAAGTGCTTTGGCCAGAAGGATTAACTTTTGGTAATCAAATTACTATTGTACTAACTGCTTTATTGGCTTCAATAGGATCGGCCGCTGTTCCCGGAGCAGGAATGGTAATGTTGGTTATTGTATTAGAAGCAATTGGTTTTCCGTCGGATAAATTACCAATTGGTTTAGCACTAATCTTTGCCGTAGACAGACCTTTAGATATGTTAAGAACAACAGTTAATGTTACTGGAGATGCTACTGTGTCTATGATTGTAGCAAAATCAGTTGGGAAATTAGGCGAACCTAATGTAAAAGAATGGGACGATGATTATCAAGGGTAAATTAAATCAAACTTGATTTACTATTTTATTTAACCAACAGCCCAGTTTTTAAGTAATTCAAATAATAGTGGATATTCTGTCTCTCTTTGGGGATTCCACATCATGGTTAGCTGCGCCTTCTGTTTTATATCTTTTAATTCAATAATTTTTATAGGAAATTCATGTCCCTGTAATGAAGATACAGGTTCGAAAGAAATTCCCAACCCAGCTTCAACAAGCCTGAAACTAGTACTTGCAGAATCTGTTTCGTGAATAATTTTTGGGGCAAAACCGGCATCAATACAGATAGACTCCAGGATATGAACATAATTCGGACCATCTGCTACAGATGGAAATATAAACTCCTCATTAGAAAAAACAGAAAAATCGGTATAATTATGTTTATCAACAGGATGGTCTTCGGGTAGTAATATTAAAAAATTATCAATACGAAGCACTTTACTTTTCAAATTAAAAGGAACCATCGGGTTGGTGGCAAAACCAATATCTAATTCGTTTTGTTGTAATGCCAAATATTGATCACGGTTATTCATTTCTTTTAAAACTGCTTTTATACCAGGTATTTGACAATTAATTGTTTTTAGAATCTCAGGCAAGATTGTTTGCATTATAGAATGTGTAAACCCTATATTGATCTCTCCGGCATGCCCATTGTGAATATTAACAGTTTGCTTTTTTAATCTTTCTAATTGAGAAAGTTGTTTTTTTACTTCTTTTACAAAATGTAACCCAGCAGGAGTAAGTTTTACGTTACGTTTATCTCTTATAAATAGAATAGCCCCAATTTGTTCTTCTAACTGTTTAATTTGTCTGCTTAAAGCCGGTTGAACAATATTTAGTTCTTCTGCCGCTCTCGTGAAATTTAATTTTTCTGATAATGTAACTGCACTTTTTATTTGCTGAAGTGTCATTTATTACTTTTTGTTATTAGTTTATCAAAATTAAGTATTTTTTATTATAAATATAGATAGCTAATTTTGAAATGTTTAAATGTTTGTTTAATCTATTGCGCATATTGGAGAATTACTGATCAGAACTTGTCAGCCTGCTATTCTGGTAGATTGTCTTAATGTAGTTGATACTTTAACTGCTTGGTATGCAGGCTGATTTTTTCCTGATTATTAATTTTTTATATATGTGCTATTAAAAGACCTAATTCTAATACGAGACATGCAGAATACAATACCAAAAACAGATATGTTAGAGAAAGCTTATGATCCTTCAGATTTCAGAAAGATGGGACATCAAGTTATTGATTTACTTGCAGATCACTTAGAAAAGGTTCAAACCGATCGAGAACATCCTGTATTACCTTTTCGCAATCCAGAAGAGGAACTATCCTATTGGAAACAAGATTTTGAATCAGATTCGGGGACATTAGATGTATTTAAAAGTATTTTAGATCACTCAGTTCAGGTACATCACCCAAGATATATTGGTCATCAAGTTGCAGTTCCTGCATTAGTTTCAACTTTGGCTGGATTGATGTCTGATTTGTTAAATAACGGTACTGGTGTATATGAAATGGGAATGGCGGCTAATGCAATTGAAAAGATCGTTACTGATTTTGTAGCGCAAAGAATTGGATATACTGCAGAAACTTCTGGTTTTCTTACTTCGGGAGGTACTTTGGCTAATCTTACAGCTTTATTAGCAGCACGTAAAGCTAAAGCTCCATCTGCTGTTTGGGAACAGGGACATCAAGAAAAATTGGCAGTTATGGTTTCTGAAGAAGCGCATTATTGTATTGATAGAGCAGCCAGAATTCTTGGTTTAGGAAGCGAAGGAATTATTAAAGTACCAGTAGATATAGATTTTAAAATAGATACAAGTGTACTAAGTAAGTATTTGGATAAAGCTAAATCTGATGGGTTTCATGTGATTGCACTTATCGGTTGTGCGTGTTCTACTGCCACAGGGTCATATGATGATTTAGAAGCATTAGCAGATTTTGCAGAACTAAATAACCTGTGGTTTCATATTGATGGAGCACATGGTGGCGGAGTGGTGTTTTCAAAAAAATATAAACATTTAACTAATGGAATATCTCGTGCTGATTCTGTAGTTATAGATTTTCATAAAATGTTAATGACTCCTGCTTTAAACACAGCATTAATTTTTAAGAAAGAAGAAAATGCTTATCAAACATTTGCCCAAAAAGCTCAATACCTTTGGGATTCTCAACATACCAGGGAATGGTACAATTCGGGAAAACGAACTTTTGAATGTACAAAATTAATGATGTCTATTAAGGTGTATACCATCCTTAAGACATATGGAGAAGAAATATTCGAAAAGAATATTGATAAACTTTATGATCTGAGTTCGGTCTTTGCCAAAATGATAAGAGAGCGACTTTCTTTCGAATTAGCGCTGGAGCCAGAAGCTAATATTATTAATTTCAGATATTTCAAAACAGATAGCGAGGATCTTAATACTCTTAATAATACTATTCGCCAAAGGTTAGTGAAATCTGGTAAGTTTTATATTGTTCAGACAACAATAGGAGAGCATCGCTATTTAAGAACTACGATTATGAACCCATTAACTCACGAAGATGATCTAAGAGCTCTTTTGGATGAAATAGAGCATATTGCAGAAACTTTGGTGTAATTAGATTTTGATATTTAACATTTGTTAACGCAACGTATACTAAATGTAATTCATCTACTGTTATATAATAGTAACCAAAAATAATGGAGATGAAACATTTTATTTATGTAATATTCTTATTTACAATAATAGGTTGTAGTGGGGATGATGATGGTGCCCCAGTTAATCCGCCTTCTAATCCATCTGGCTTAACAGGGATTTGGAATTTAGTAAATGTTACAGGTGGGTTTGCAGGTATAAATGATGATTTTGATAAAGGAGTTATAGTTTGGGACTTTGATGATACTAAAAAAAGAGTAGAAGTAACTAATAATAACGCTGCTAATTCTTCTACCGAAGATTTATTTCCAACAGGAATTTATACTTTTTCTATTATTACTATAAATGGTAATAAAGAACTGATCGTCAATGAAAGAAACTTAGGTAATTTTGAGATTACAACTAATGAATTTGTCGTTGACGAACAGTTTAAAGATGGTTTTCGTTATACATTTCGGCGTTAAAGGGTAATCTGTTTGTTTTTTGGATATTTAACTTGATAAGAAAATTGCTTTTCTACCTTTTGGTTAGAAGAAATGTCTAGTTTCCAGGTCATAATGCCGGTTTTGGTATCATACTTTGCATTACCAGAATTTATATTATCCAGTTTGATCTCTTTATTTTGTGAAACTGGCATACGATCTTCTAGAGTAATAAAGATTTTATTTTGTTTGTTGTTCTTGATGCTTATTTTGTACCCACGATTTATGATTCTATTATTTCCTGTAAAGGATTTGCTTTTGAAATTATCGAGTAGTTCTCTTTTTACAACAATATTTGGATCTACACCTAGAGAAATGGTTAAACTATCTGTTGTGGCCAGAGGATCAATATTTGTTTTACCAGCAAAACTCCCTTCAAAATAGATATTCGCTTCTCCTGCTAAGAGATTAAATTGTTCCCAGTTTCCTAGTTTTGCGGTAAGAAATACGTTTTCATTAAGTTCTGGTGCGGTATAGTATTGATAATCGGCTTTCATATCAAATTTGTCAATAGCAATTACGGTAATATCGGCATTAGAATTAATGGTGTATTTCTTTTTGATTTTAAATCGGGTACTGGTTATTCCCGATTCTTTGGTTTCGACGATTTGGTTGTACTCTTTTTTTTCTTCCTTTCTTTCGGTGGAAGAAAGACCACGAATTTTTCCTCGTAATTTAGAAGTAACAACTACTTCTTCCAATGATTCTAAACTTTCATCTAATTTTACATCTATGGATGAAGAATGGATAGGAATCGTTTTATTATTAAACCCAAGATAAGAGAAAAAAAGCTCTCGGCCACCCTGGATATTTATAGTGTATCTCCCGTCAAAACCTGTTTGTATTCCATTAGTTGTTCCCTTTTCTACTACATTAGCCCCGGGAAGAGGCATCCCTTGTTCATCTGTAATGATCCCAGATACTCTTCTTATGGTTGGATTGTATTTATAAGAATACTTGTTAACTGTATTATCCTTTCTATATCCTCGATACGTAAAATTTAAATATTTTGGATTTAGATCTGGTTTTAGGTTATTAGTATTAGGGTCTCCGGTAGATAGGATGATATTTGCATTTTTCCAATCTGTCCCCGTTTGTTGATATACATTTGCTTTATAAGTTATATTAAGTGGTGACTCTGTGCTATTTGATTTAATATCATATAGAGGAAACCATCCAGCATTAGCAACATTATATCGTATTTCTAAGATTAAATTAGAGGCAATAGGGGAGTCTAGTTTCAATTTGATCTCACCTCGTTCTTCTTTGGTGTGACCTTCAAGTTTATTGATTTCATTTTTAAGGTTTTTGATTTGATTATTTAGATCATTTACCTTTTGAGTGAGTGAGTATATTTCGTTTTCTATTGCTGTTGATCTTTCTCGATAATAAGCAGAAATTTCTTTTACTTTTTCTAAGGAAATAGGGGTTTCATCACTTCCAATACGTTGATTGTTATTTAAAAGTTTTTGTTCTTGTTGAAGACCCGATACATTATTATTAAAATTATTTTTTTGCTGTAATATTGACTTTAGTTGTTTTTTTAAAGATGCTAACTCTTCAGAATCTTTTTTCTTTTCCAGATAATTAATTGCGAAATTTATGGCAAGAATGGATGTATTCTTTAATCCAGATATTTGAATACTGTTTTCTTCGATATTAGGAGATAGATCTGATAATGTGATCTCATTGATACCCGAAGTTAAATTCACAGAGGCTATTCGTTTTATTTGTGCTCCTTCAAGATACACGGTTACCTCTTCTATTGTAGTTTTAGTTTTTTTTTTCAGCGCCAGATGCTATTATAAATGAAAAAAACAAAAATAATAATGTATAGGTCTTCATAGTAGTATGGTTTTAATTATAAAGCGAATGTATAGTGTTGCTTTTCTTATAAAAACCAGAATTGAGTGAATTGCCCTTTTGATTTAGGTAACGCTTCTTTTTAAAGTTGTTCGTTTATGTTTTTAGCAGGGGAAAAACCCCCTGAGCATTCTTAGTTAAAATCCCCTTACGCTGTATCATTCTTATCTATACATTTGAAGTATCACATAAACACTCATAAAGATGAAACGGCTTTTACTACCCATAGTGCTTATTACTTTTGCTGTAATATGTCTCAGTATTGTACATATTGATAATATTAATAAGTTAGATGCTCAATCAAATGAACTAAGAAAAAAACATCAAACAGAGCATACGGTAAAACATAGAACAAATGATTCTTCGGTTAATATACCGGAAACCAAATGAAGGAATATAAACAATGATTTAATTACTATTGATCTATAAAAAGAGCGTTGAGTTCTGGAGTTGGAATCATACAACTTTCTTTTTTACCAAACCATTTATACCTGTTTTTGGCAATAATATCGTAAATCCAATCTCTAAAGAATCTAGGTAAAATAAGAAAAACAGAAAGTAGAGGATATATGCCAGAGAGTTGTTTTGCAATATGTAGAGCGGCTGTTGACTTATAATAGTAAGCAATATCAGGCTCAATTAATAGTATAGAGTCTAATTTTGTAGGATCAATATTTCTCTCTGCGATTAATTTTTTACCAATTTTACTTTGTAATGGAGCATAGCGAAATACATCATTTTTATCTCGTTTAATAGTAAATAAGACTGCAGTGTTGCATAAATTACAAACACCATCAAATAATATGATCTTTTTTCCATCTTCAATCATAATACAAAGATAATAGGAATATGTAGTATTAATAACCAATTATCAATATATTTAAGAATCATTTGGCGATTACAGAATCAATAACCTGTTGTGTCGTAATCTGAAGATTTTTAGGAAGTTTATTATCTTTTGGTAAAACAGCAAGATAGCGATCATTATTAGAATCATAGACTTGCTTGAAAACCGGGTCATCTAATTGCAAGGCATCACAAATTTCTTTAATTAGATCGAGATGATAAATAAGATCAGTACTTCCAAGGTGAAAAACTCCTTTCTTATTGCGATTAATGATATAATGTATTTGTTGTGTTAGCTTAAATATCGAAGTTGCATTAATAATAACATTAGGAAAAACTTCTATAGGTGCTTTAAGGTCATGAAGAGTTTTAAGCTCTTGTACTCTTGGAGTAGTAGAACCAAAAATCATAGGCACCCGAGCTATTACGTATTTATGAACAGGTAATCGCATTAGTGCATTTTCAATTTTTATTTTGAATCTGCCAAAAACGCTATCACTAAGGGTTTTGTCATATTCGTAAGATGGGTAATTGCTAAAAGAATCAAATACATTAGCACTAGAGATAAAAACAAGTCGACATTTATGTTTTTGAATCCATTGTATAATACGTTGATGCGCGTCTAATTGTGAATTAAAGTTACCTCTTAGAGCAGTAATAATAATGGTAGGCTTAAGATTATCTAGTAAAATAGAGATATCTTCCATTTCCATATCATACTGAAAGAACTTTTGATTTTTTTCAAAAAAAGGATTGTCGGTATGGTATGTACCGTAAGTATCAAAATAGGAATTAAGCTCTTTATATAATGCATTTCCTATAAAACCACTGGCTCCTATGATTAAAACTTTCTTCAATGTTAGTGATGTGTAAAAAAAATTAAGTTCCAAATATTACTACTGTAACTTTGAAACTTAACTATACTATTTTTATTGTAAAACTACCCTTTGTAGAAAGGTAATTTTATTACTGTTGCAGGAATTGCATTTTTACGTACCTGGATATTGATTTTACTTCCTGGTTTTGCAAAAATCGAAGGGACATATCCAAGACCAATACCTTTTCCTAAAGAAGGAGACATAGTACCAGAAGTTACTATCCCAATACTATTTCCGTTTCCGTCTACAATATCATAATCATGACGAGGAATACCACGTTCATCTAACTCAAAACCAATTAATTTTCGTTCTGCACCATGCTCTTTTTCTTTGGCTAAGGCTTCTGCATTAATAAAATCTTTTGAGAATTTAGTAACCCAACCTAATCCAGCTTCAATAGGAGAGGTGGTATCATTAATATCATTACCATAAAGGCAATATCCCATTTCTAATCTTAATGTATCTCTGGCAGCAAGACCAATAGGTTTAATATCATAATCTGCTCCAGCTTCTAATACTTTACTCCAGATTTGTTCTACTTCAGAATTTTTACAATAAATTTCAAAACCACCACTACCAGTATATCCTGTAGCAGAAATAATAACATGTTCGACCCCTGCAAAATCAGACACTTCAAAAGTATAAAATTTCATTGCTTCAAGATCAACAGAGGTTAAAGACTGCATAGCTATGGCGGCTTTTGGTCCTTGAATAGCTAATAAAGAATACTCATCAGATAGGTCACGCATGTCAGCATTCATTGTGTTATGACTGCTTATCCAATCCCAGTCTTTTTTGATATTAGATGCGTTGACCACCATAAGATACTTTTGATCAGCAATTCTATATACAATTAAATCATCTACAATTCCACCTTTATCATTTGGTAAGTAACTATATTGAGCTTTTCCATCTACTAACTTAGAAGCATCATTAGAAGTTACTTTTTGGATAAGGTCTAATGCATTGGGACCAGTAATAAGAAACTCTCCCATATGAGATACATCAAAAACGCCAACACTTTTACGTACTGTTTCGTGTTCTATATTTACACCTTCGTAAGATACGGGCATATTATAACCAGCAAAAGGAACCATTTTAGCTCCCAAGGCAGTATGAATTTCTGTCAAAGCAGTATTTTGCATAATAGATGATTTATGGTTATCAAATAGACGCCGAATGTAAAAAACTTTGTGTAGGTATCCAATGCTTTTTTGTATAATCCTAATAAATTATTGATTAGACATTATAATGATGATTAAAATTTGAATAGATAAAAGGTACAAAATAATTCTAAGAACATTTCTATTCATGGTATTTAGTAACTTTGACTAGTGTTATTAATGTATTGTAAACACATTTTAGTTATGCCAACAGGATATTCGGGGACACCTCTAGCCAAAAAATTAGGAATTAAAGATGATGATACACTAATGCTATATAAACAACCAAATTATTATTATAGTCTTTTTTCAGATATACCGAAAAGAATTAGAGAAGTAAAGCAGCCTAAAAATGAAAGTGTAGATTTTATTCATATTTTTTGTACCACTTTTGCAGAATTACAGGAAGTAGCAGTCATGTATAAGGTTGCTTTAAAAAAGAACGGAATGTTATGGGTAAGCTGGCCAAAAGGAAGCTCAGTAATTCCTACAGATCTTAAAAGAGATCCTATAAGAAATTATCTAATTAGTATTGGGTTAGTTGATGTAAAAGTGGCTGCAATAGATAAAGATTGGAGTGGATTAAAATTTGTATACAGAATCAAGGATAGAAATTAATGAGGTAAAAATTTATTGATATATCTATTTTTGAAGTTTTTATACCCAAATAATAAATTAATAAAATCTTTGGATATATGCATATATACCAAGGGTTTGTGGTTTGTTTTGTGATAATGAAATTTTTAGTGTTAATTATTTGTTGTAGTATCGTTAAAAAAAAATATTTACCTTTATCATGAATTATTGTACTAGTGAAAAAGGAATCACAAATAACACAAAGCTTTTTCATTAAGAATATAAATGAAGGAAATGAAGAAGCCTTCAAGATTCTTTTTGAACTTTATTATAGTAAGTTATTATATGTAGCTCAAAGCTATGTTTCTAATAAAGAAGAAGCAGAAGAGATAGTACAGGATGTATTTGTGAAAATCTGGAAAAACAAAAAAAATATTACTACTAATATTAATGGGTACCTGTTTAAGAGTACCAAAAATTCCTGCCTAGATTATCTACGATCCAAAAAATATAAGCTTAATCGCTCGAATAATATAGTGCAACTTGAAGCATTTATAAATCATAGTGCACTTGCAGATAAAGATGCTTCTTCTATATTAGAGAAAGAATTAGAACAAAGAATACAGACAGGTATTGAATTACTTCCTAAGAAATGTAAAAAAGTTTTTGTTAAAAGCCGAATTGAAGGTTTAAAGAATAGGGAAATATCTGATGAATTAGATATTTCTATTAAAACTGTAGAGAATCATATGTCTAAAGCTATAAAGCATATGAGGCTACATCTACGCGAATTTTTATCTTTTTTTTAAAAAAAACCAAAAATAATTGGGGGGGTAATACATATTTGTACGTCTGTATAAATATAAGACTGTAATTAATGCAAGAAAAAGACCTTATAAAGTATATAAAGGGAGATACCAGTCCTGATGAAAAGAAATTAGTAATTGAATGGATCAAAAAAGATAGCGAGCATCAAAAACAATTCAATTTATTAAAAGCAGAATATGTTGCTTCTACTTTGGATTCGTTAAGTGATATGGATGTCAATGCTCAGTATCAACGTTTTTCTTCAAAGAGAACTAAGAAGAAAAGATACTATTACACAGCTATTGCGGCATCTATAGTAGTACCTTTTATGATGTGGTATATGTTTACACCTTTTCCTAATAACAATTCGGTTGTTGATACTACAGAAATTTTTAATCCTACTACTAAGCATGTAGCTACGAGCCATGGAGGGTACAAAACAGTAGTGTTACCAGATGGTTCTACTATTGTATTAAATGCCAATAGTAGTCTTACTTACCCCAATACATTTACAGATAGTATTAGAAAAGTTACTTTGATAGGAGAAGCATTTTTTGATATAAAAAGGGATGTAACGAAACCTTTTATAGTAACTACAGACCATATCAATATTAGAGTTTTGGGTACATCATTTAATGTGAAATCCTATCCAAAAGACGAAAAAATTGAAACTACATTGGTAACAGGAAAAGTTGAAGTTTTTCAACAACAAAAAGAAAAACCCATCGTTTTGGAACCATCGCAAAGGGCAATTTTTGATAAAGAAAAAAGTAATATCAAAGTGGATAAAGTGGATTCTAAAAATATAGTTGCCTGGCAGGAAGGTAAATTAATTTTCGACAAGACCCCATTAAAACAAGTTGTATTAGATCTAAACAGAAAATATAATGTAGAGTTTACAATTAAATCTGATTCACTTCTACAATACAAATATACAGGAGAGTTCGATAACCTTACCCTAAAAGAGGTGTTGGAACTCATCAAAATGTCTTCACCCATTAATTATAAATATGTAAACAACAAAGTCATGCTCAATTCAGAATAATATAATAAATAGAGAAGAGGATGCGGTAACATCCTCTTCTGTTAATCATTTAACTAGACTCAGAATTAGAATAATTAAAATCACACAAAATTATGAAAAAAAACCTTTCCGGAGTTTTCTTATCCAGAAAACATCTTATAAGAATTATGAAAATTTATTCTTTACTTATATGTATTACCATTTCAAAACTATTTTCGTTTAATACATATTCTCAAAATATATCAATCTCCCTTGAGGAGGTTACATTGCAAATGGCCATTGAAGAGATTGAACAAAAAAGCGAATTTCGTTTCTTTTATAATAACAATTTGGTCGATATTTCAAGAAAAGTATCCCTTGTAGCAACCAATGAACGAGTGAAAAAAGTGTTGTACGGGCTATTTGATGATACTAATATAAATTTCAAGATTTATAAAAATCAAATTGTTTTATTTCCAAGAAATGTAAAAACATCAGGACTAGCTCTTAGAAATCTATTAGATTATATAGAAGAAAAGTCAATAGAGCAAACCAATAAAAATACGATTGGTACAAAAACCAAAACACAGCAAAATTTTGTAAGCGGTACAATACAAAGTGAAGAAGGCTACCCTTTACCAGGAGTTAATGTAGTTATTAAAGGAACAAACAAAGGAACATTAACAGATTTTGATGGTAATTATAAATTAGAAGCTAATCAAGGTGATGTTCTGGTGTTTTCTTATGTAGGCTTTGAAACACAGGAAATTGTAGTAACTAAGAATGTTATAGATGTAGTCCTAAAAGAAGATATTAGTAATCTCGAGGAAGTAGTTGTAACGGGGTATGCGGTTCAGCGAAAATCCAGGCTTACAGGTTCAGCAATAAATGTAAAATTAGAAGCAATTAATGCTACGCCAAGAGCAGCTATCCAAGAAAGTATTCAAGGTAACGTTCCTGGAGTATTGGTAACTTCTGATAGTGGTCAACCTGGATCTACACCAAATGTAAGAATAAGAGGTGTTGGATCTTTCACAGCCTCATTTCCACTATACGTTATTGATGGCATACAGACAAGAGATGCTTCTATAATTACTTCTCTTAATCCAGGAGATATTAAAACAATTTCTGTTTTAAAAGATGCTGCGGCTACGTCTATTTATGGAACAAGAGGAGCTAATGGTGTTATTGTTATACAGACAAAATCAGGAGAACAGGGCAAAATGATTATTTCATATAGTGCGCAAGCAGGATTATCTTCTCCAACAGTTGCGGATCGCTTTAAACCTCTTAAAACTTCAGAATTACAAGAGTTATTGGTAGAAGGGGTACAAAATGCAGGAATCAGAGATAATGATAATGATGCTTTGGCTTATATAACAGATAGAGGATTTAATCCAGATGTGAATACTGATTGGTTTGATTTGTTAACTAAAGATGGTTTTTACCAACAACACGATCTATCTCTAAGAGGAGGAAATGAAAATACAAAGTATTATATTTCAGGAGGATACTTTAATCAAGAAGGAGTTATAGTTGGGTCTCAATTTGAAAGAATGAATTCAAGGATCAAATTAGACCAAAGAATAAACGATAGAATTAATTTTAGTGCCAATATATCGTATAACAAAAATATTTTTGATATAAGACCAGATGGAGGTGCTTTTGCAAACCCTGTAAGATCCATATATCGAATACGACCAGACATTTCTCCATATAATGAAGATGGGACTTATAATTTTGGTTTTAATAGTACCCATAATCCAGTGGCCCAAGCTGAAACCGAGACAAGAAGAAATATTATACATAGAATTCTGGCCGGGGCAGATCTATCTTATAAAATATTGGATGGACTTTCATTTGAATCATCAATTAATATGAATCAAGGATTTAGAGATGATTATATACGACTACCTGCTGGTTTTGGAGATGGCAGACCAACAGGAAGAGGAAATCAGGACTCCGATTTTTTATTCACTTGGCTATTTAGAAATATGTTGAGATATAATATGAGTTGGAGAAATCATAATATGTCAGCTTTTGGAGGGTATGAATTACAAAAAACCAGAAATAAATTTACAGATATACAGGTAGAAAACATACCCGATGGTTTTGTAGACTTAAATGCAGGTAGTTTGCCTACAGAAGCTTCTACAAACAGAAGACAAAGTGGATTAAATTCTATATTTCTTAACGCAGAATATTCTTATAATGAGAAGTATTTGATTAGTGGGTCGCTTAGACGTGATGGTAGTTCTACATTTAAGGATGATAACCAGTATGGTGTTTTCTGGTCTGTTGGTATTGGTTGGAATATTGCCAACGAAGAGTTTATGAATTCATTAAGTTTTATAAATGACTTCAAATTAAGAGCGAGTTATGGAGAGAATGGAAACGATCCTATTGCTGGTAATGAAAATTCTAATAGTGTAAATGATAATCCTTATGCAGTATTTGATCTTTTTTCTATTAATGATTATGATGGTAGTCCAGGATTGTTCTTCTCTGATTTAGGTAATCCTAATTTAAAATGGGAGGTTAACAAACCTTTAAATATTGGACTTGATTATTCTTTATTTAATAATAGAATACAAGGGAGTTTTGATTGGTATAAAAGAGAAACTACAGACCTTATTAGAGCAAGACCTATTTCATCTACAAATGGAGACGTAGATATTGTACAAAATATTGGTGCAATGGAAAATACAGGAATAGAGTTTGAAATTACAACACGTAATATTGTGAGCGGCAATGATGGCTTTAGTTGGACGACCAGTTTTAATTATACAACCAATAAAAACAAAATCACAAAATTATCTGGTGATGGAGAGCCTATTATAGATGGTACTCGTATTACAGCAGTAGGAGAAGATTTTGAAACATTTTATTTGCCTCGATATGCAGGTGTAGATCCCGAAAATGGGGAAGCTTTATGGTTTATTAATGATGAATCAGATACTACAACCAATAGCTATGGTGATGCAGAGCAAGTAATTATTGGGAATGCTACTCCGGATTTTTATGCAGGGCTAAGAAATACATTTTCATATAAAGGAATTTCGTTGGATTTTCAGTTGTATAGTGCTTGGGGAGGATTAGTGTATGATACCTGGAACAGATTTACACTTAGTGATGGTTCTCGTAGACTCTCTAGTACAGGTAATGTAACTAGAGGTACATATGAAAGAAGATGGCAGAAACCAGGTGATATTACAGATGTACCGGCTTTTGTATATGGTAACAGACAAACCGGACAATCGTCTAAGCCATCCAGCAGATTTATATATGATGGGTCATTTATACGATTACGGGATGTGACTCTGGCATACACATTACCCTCTAAGAGTATTGAAACAATTGGACTTTCTTCTGCTAGAATCTATATCAAAGGAAATAATTTATACACCTATGTAAAAGATGATCGGTTAGAAAGAGACCCTGAGGCAGGATCCAATGGTAGGTTAAACCAGGAGATCCCGATTTCGAGAGCACTGTTTTTAGGTGTAGATTTAACATTTTAATTTATAGCATCATGAAAAATAAAACAATATATATCCTTGCAGCATTAGTTTTGATGTTAAGTGCTTGTGAGGACACATTAGAACAAGAATTTTCTGACAATGTAGAAGTTGCAGATGCCATTGTAGACCTTAATTCTTTAAATCTAGCAGCAAATGGTTCTTATAGCTTATTTGCAGATACAGATGTATATAATCGTACATTGATGTTGCTTCCAGAAATTTTATCTGATAATGCTTTTATAGATGCATTTGATAATACAGGTAGATATCTTGATTTTGATTTATATACAGTAAATTCTAATAATAGATTTATAACTCCAGCCTGGGAGGATCTTACACGTATTATTGCTTCTACTTCAATAATTATAAGAAAAGCAGAATCATTATCTTTTCCAGAATCAGAACAAGAGGATGCCGAACAATATATAGGCGAAATGTATGCATTAAGAGCATTGGCATTTCATAATCTTCAATTGTTATTTGCGCAACCTTACAATTTCACATCAGATGCTTCTCATTTTGGAGTACCTATCCCTGATTTTGAAACTTTGGGAGATGGTGGTACTATTCAAGAACCAGGAAGGAGTACAACGGCTCAAGTTTATGCTCAAATTGAAAGAGATTTAGTAAAGGCTATTGATCTTATGAAAGAACAGTCATCTCCTTCTAGAATAGATGTTTATGCAGCAAAAGCATTACTCGCCCGAGTGTATTTACATATGGAAGAATGGGGAAAAGCAAGAGATATGGCTACCGATGTAATTGATAATAGTGGAAATAAACTATTAGAGAATCAAGAATACATTGCAAGTTGGGCTTTAGATGATAATAGTGAGACTTTATTTACATTGGTAAATAATGAAACTGATAATTCTGGAACAAATTCCATAGGTTATTTTTATCTTACTTATAAAGATGCTTTCGCCACAGACGATTTTGTGAATATTTTGAGTAATACAGATGTTAGAAAAGAATTGTACCCGGTTGATGATGGTGTGAATTTGGTTACGAAATTTCCCAAAGTAGCGGCTCAAGATGATAACATACAAATATTAAGGTTATCAGAAATGTATTTAATCAAAGCAGAGGCTCATGCTCAATTAAATGAAAATATAGACGCTCAACAAACTTTGGACACTATTATACAGAGAGCCGATCCATTAGCAATTGCATCTACAGAAACTGGACAGGCATTAATAGATAAAATTGTTTTAGAAAGACGTAAAGAATTAGCTTTTGAAGGGTTTAGACTTTATGATCTTAGTAGATATAGAATAACATTTAGTAAATTTCTTCAAGATGGTAACCCTATTGTAATTTCTGCTCCAGAGAACAGAACAATTATGCCTATACCTATCGATGAGATTAATGTAAACCCGAATATAGCTAATCAACAAAACCCGGGGTATTAAAATATTAAGAAGAATCAAGATTTGAGTTAGTCATTATTGGTAATGGGCTCGATTAATAGTAAAAATTAGTCGAGCTCATTTAATATAAAGACTTATTTGATCAGTATATTTCCATTTAAAAATCCATATCTTGGCAGTAATAAAATGTAATATTTTGTACATCTAATTTTGAATGGATGAACTATAAAATTCTTAATGAAAATTTGATTTATGATGGCTTTTTAAAAATTAAAAAAGCCGTTGTTACTCATGATCGTTTTCAAAAAAATACTCCAGTGACATATTCCCGAGAAATGGTAGATCGAGGAGATTCTGTTGCAATTTTATTATATGAGAAAGATACTAATCATCTAATCTTAATCAATCAATTTCGTTATCCTACTACAAAAAAAGGTAATGGTTGGCTTATTGAAATTCCGGCAGGTGGATTAGAAGAAAATGAAGATCCTGTTGCATGCGCTATTCGTGAAACCGAAGAAGAAACGGGATATCAAGTAAATGATTTAAAACATATCACTACATTTTATGCTACACCAGGCGGTTCTTCTGAAAGAATGTATCTGTATTATGCCGAAGTTTCTGAGAAAGATAAAATACATAAAGGTGGGGGACTAAAGGAGGAGGAGGAAGATATAGAGCTATGTAAGTACCATATCTCGGAAATAGATGATTTATTAATATCCGGAAAGATAAACGATGCAAAAACCATTATAGCACTACAATGGTTTAAAATAACCCGGCTTTAAACTATTTTTGGATACTTATATCGTATACAAAAAGAGTCTTCATGAATTGAAAAAGAAATTATTATTTACAATTGGTAGTAACGGTGATCTTTTTTAATTTCTTCCAGATTTGATGTTCGAGGGGCTGCGGAGATAAATTAAACAATACAAGGTGTTTATTTTGTAATTCACATCTACTATAGTTTACTGTAATATTTAAATTCAACTCTTTTTTTGTAGTAAAAGCATCATAAGTAAGTATTTTTCCTACATATAGAGAATCATTTACTTTTTCAAAAAAAGCTTTAGATTTAGGTATTTTGTTCTTTTGTATAGAATCCATTTTGGATACCAAATGCATTAAACCATCAAAATAAGCTTCCATTTCAGATTCAATTTTTTTGGTAGATAGTCGTGGATCCTCATTTAAATCCCATAAAAATGCATATGAAAAATAGTCAGAAGCACCTTCTTTTCCCCATCCAGGAGCAAAACGAACATATTCTATACCCGAATATTGTAAAGAAGTGGCGAATTCTAAAGGAAATTCAATAACTTCGCTCCTCCAATTTTCTGAAGCACTTAATAAATTTTTAGTATTTGAATCATTGCCACATTGAACAAATAATATCGTTATTATAATAAAAGGTATGGTTTTTGCAAAAGACATATTAAAGTGTTATTTTATGCAATAAAAATACAAAATTGTTTAATTACAGATTTTTCATAAATTTGTGTTAAAGGGAATAGAATACAAAACCTACAAAATGAATTATTATAGAGAATTTTTACTATTATTTATTTTCGCAATTCAGATGGCCCCAGCTCAGACTGAACAAGATCGAAAAGAAGCAGAGATTATTAATGTCCAAAAAGGAATTGTTGCCAAGCTCACAGGCCATGAACCTATTAGAGGAAGAAAAAAATTAAAAAGCAGATCGAGTGCTTCCGAAAGGAAAACTACTGCCGATTTTTTATTTAGTTCTTTAAAAGATATAGGGCTTAAACCTGAAAAGCATACTTATAATGTAAAGGATAAGAAAGGAAATTTATTTAATGGCGCAAATATCTTTGCAGAGATTCCGGCTACCAATGGTAGTGACGAATACGTTGTGATAGCAGCACATTATGATACTGTTAAGGACAGCCCTGGTGCGGTTCATAATGCTACAGGTGTTGCGATTGCATACTATGTCGCATTGAAATTAACAGAATTAAAGGAACGCAAAATAAATTTCATGGTTGTATTTTTTGACCACTGGAAAAGTAATATGGTCGGTACAAGAATGTTTACCAAAAAATTGAAAGACGAAGAATATAAAATTCATTCTATGCACCGATCTGATTATATGGGTTGGGATAATGATGAAGATAGAGCTATAGAAATGCTAGCATCTAGCCTTAGCTTAGAATCATTATATCGTCTTGAATCTCCCGTGCCTATATATAAGAGAGAAGTGGCTACACCAGAGAGTAGATTTTTCGCTAATTTTGGTTTTGAAACTGTGACACTTACTGCAGAATTGAAAAATGCAGATAATTCACCTTTTGTACGCCAGAGTGAAGATAAGTATACAACGGTAAATTTTAAATACCTGGCATCTACTACGGATATCGTTCATGGAGTAATGAAATCCTTAGCTACAGATTAAAAAAATAAAAACTATACTTTTAAAAGAGTTCTTACTTCAGTAAGAACTCTTTTAATTTTTCATAACTATTTACCGTTATGCTGTGTTTTTCCTTATCCATTACTTTTTGGATCTGACTAGGAATTTCTATAGTAGTGTTCAAAGTTTCTTCGACTATATTTAGAAATTTCACGGGGTGTGCAGTTTCTAGAAATATACCATATTCATTATTAGTAAGTTCCTGTTTTTTAAGACCTAAATATCCAACAGCCCCATGCGGATCAGCAATATATCCTGTTTCTTTATAAATCATTTTCATAGTTTCTCTGGTTTGATCATCATTAAAACTATAAGCAGAGAAATTATTCTTAAGCTCAGCAAAACTATGATTAAAAAGCTGTTGTATTCTAATAAAATTACTTGGGTTACCTACATCCATTGCATTAGAAATTGTAGCTTTTGATGGCTTTGGTTGATATTCTGAAGTTTCTAAATACCTAACAACAGTATCATTTATATTGGTCGAGGCTACAAAATGTTTAACAGGAAGTCCTAATTTTTGAGCAACAATTCCAGCGCAAATATTTCCAAAATTACCACTAGGGACAGAAAATACAATATCTTTTTTCTTATGTTTAACCTGTTTGTAGGCAAATAAGAAATAAAATAATTGTGGGAGCCATCTGGCCACATTGATAGAATTTGCCGACGTTAATTGTTTATGATCAGTAATACTTGTATCCAGGAATGCAGTTTTCACCATTTCCTGGCAGTCATCAAATACTCCGTCTACTTCTAAAGCTGTTATATTTTGCCCTAGTGTAGTTAATTGTTTCTCTTGTATTTCACTTACTTTTCCGCTTGGATAGAGAATAACTACATTTACACCTTTTACTCCTAAAAATCCATTTGCGACTGCACCACCTGTATCCCCAGAAGTAGCAACCAAAACAGTAACCTGGTTTTCGTTATTTTTATTAAAATACCCTAAGCATCGCGCCATAAAACGGGCTCCAACATCTTTAAAAGCCATAGTTGGACCATGAAATAGCTCTAAGGTTCCTATATTATTTTCGACTTTTACTACAGGGAAATCAAAACTTAAAACATCAGTCAGAATATCGCGTAGTTCTGGTTCAGGAATTTCTTCCCCAACGAATTGTTGTATAGCCTGATAGGCAATTTCAATGTTATCCAGATCTTCTATGTTTTCAAAAAACGAAGTGGGTAACGGAGTTATATTTTCCGGAAAGTATAATCCTCTATCTGGAGCTAAACCTTTTATGACGGCTTCAGAAAAAGATACTTTAGGAGCATTATTATTTAAGCTATAGTACTGCATTATTTTTTATTTTCTGTATTCGGTTTCTTCTATTATCTTAATTCCTTTGCTATTAATTTTTGAAATGTGTATATCAAAATCAATTCCTGTTTTGTTGTAAATATCTTGTATCACACCTGCTACGTCATTTGCAATCTTCATACCTTTACTAAGTGCAAAAATTGAAGGACCTGAACCAGATATCCCCGAACCCAAAGCACCTTTTGCAATAGCAGCGCTTTTTACATTGTTAAATTCAGGAATTAAAATGGATCGTAATGGTTCGATAATTACATCATCTAAACTTCTACCGATTAAATCATAATCTTCTGTAAACAATCCAGCAACAAATCCTCCTACATTTCCCCATTGGTGAATTGCTTTTTTTAAAGTTACTTTATGTTTGATTACAGATCGGGAATCTGATGTTTTTACCTCTATTTGCGGATGAATAACTGTCATTACCAGGTCTTTTGGAGAATGTAGTTTTATAATATCTAATGGGTCATAACTACGTACCAAAGTAAATCCACCAAGAAGGGCAGGGGCAACATTATCTGCATGTGCGTTACCGCTTGCTAATTTTTCTCCTTCCATTGCAAATTGCACTAATTCGTGTGTGGTAAATGGATTGCCTAATAAATGATTTATAGCCCAAACGGCACCAGAGCTACTGGCAGCACTACTTCCTATTCCGCTACCTGCTTTTATCTTTTTGTAAATTTCAATAGCGACTCCAATATTCTTTCCATATGCTTTAAGAAAAGCTTCAACGGCAACACCAGCAACATTTTTATGAGTTTCCATAGGAAGGTTAGCTCCTTCAATCTTTGTTATTTTTACACCAGGATCTTCTGTGATAGAAACTACCATTTCGTCACCAACGTTATCCAAGCAGCATCCTAATACATCAAATCCGCAAGAAAGATTAGCAACCGTAGCAGGAGCAAATATTTTGATACTTTTCATTTGTTGTTTTTTTAGTACATTTTATTTGTCAGACCGACATTTTATACTATTTACTTTTACCAATCCTTATAATATCTGCAAAGATACCAGAAGCAGTAACTTCGGCTCCAGCACCCGCTCCTTTAACAATTAGAGGTTGTTTAGGATATCTATCGGTATAAAAAAGTACAATATTATCACTTCCTTCGAGATTATAAAAGGGATGATCAACTGGTATGTGCTGCAACCCTACTTTTGCATTTTCTGCTTCATATTGTGCTACATATTTTAATCGACATTGTTTTTTATTGGCCTCGGCCAGGATTTCTTTAAAATGATCTTCGTTTTGGGCTAGTGAATTAAGGAACTCGTCTACACTTTTGGTTTCTAAACTTTCCTGAGGAAGAAATGCTTCGTTCTCTATATTATCCAATTCCATAACTTTTTCACTTTCACGAGCAAGGATCAAGATTTTTCGAGCTACATCAACCCCGCTTAGGTCTATCTTAGGATCAGGTTCTGTATATCCTTCTTGCTGAGCCTGTTTTACGATATCATGAAAAGTAACTTCTTCGGTATAATTATTAAATACAAAATTAAGACTGCCTGATAATACAGCTTGTATTTTATGAATATTATCTCCAGAAGCAATTAGGTTATTAAGTGTGTCTATTATTGGTAAACCTGCTCCAACATTGGTTTCGTATAAAAACGGAGCATTAAATTTTCTAGAGAGATCTTGCAATTCTTCATAATTAGAATATTCATCGGCACATGCAATTTTATTACAAGTTACTACAGCCATGCTTTCTGCCAAATAGTGTTTATAAATCTTGGCAATATTAGGGTTTGCAGTATTGTCTACAAAGATAGAATTACGTAGATTCATTTCTTTTGCTTTCGCAAAAAATGATTCTGCATTGGCTTTTTCTCCTTGTGCAAGGGTTTCTTGCCATTTATCAAGATCAATTCCGTTTTCATTAAAGGCCATTGTTTTGGAGTTTGACATCCCGACCACACGAATTTTTAAACGTAATTTATCTTTAAGATATTTATTTTGTTGCTGAAGCTGTTCAAGTAATTTACTTCCTACGTTTCCTACACCGGTTATAAATAAATTGAGCTGTTTCGTTTTTACTTCAAAAAATCGTTCATGTAATATGTTTAAGGCTTTTTTGATGTCTTTTTTTGCAATTACTACAGAGATATTTTTTTCTGAAGCACCTTGCGCAATAGCTCTTATATTTACATTGTTTTTACCCAATGTACTAAACATTTTACCACTCAATCCTTGGTGATGATACATATTATCACCAACCAATGCAACAATAGCTACATCATTTTCTATTTTAACGGGATCTAGTTTATGTTTAGAAATCTCAAATTCGAATGTAGTATCCAAAATAGTTTTGGCTTTCTCTGCTTCAGAAGCTTCGACAGCAAGACATATAGAATGCTCAGATGAAGCTTGTGTAATAAGGATTACATTTATATTTTCTAAAAATAAAGCTTCAAATAAACGTTTCGAAAATCCGGGAATGCCAACCATGCCACTTCCTTCCAGAGAAATGATCGAGATACTATCTATATGACTAATTCCGGTTACTGGTTTTTTTCGTTCTTCTACCTTTCGAGTAATAAAAGTTCCTTGATCCTTAGGTTTAAAAGTATTTTTAATCACTATAGGAATATTCTTTTCTAATACAGGATGTATAGTAGGAGGGTATATTACTTTAGCTCCAAAATGAGAAAGCTCCATAGCTTCCTGATATGAAATATGATATACAGGTTTCGCTTGTTTTACTAATTTTGGATTGGCAGTATATAACCCACTTACATCTGTCCAGATTTGTAATTCGTTGGCATCGATAGCCGCTGCTAGAATGGCAGCAGTAAAATCAGATCCACCTCTTCCTAATGTTGTGGGTTCACCATCCTGCATTCTTGCAACAAAACCGGGGAAAAGACTTACTTTGTGGGTACTGTTATTTGCAAATTCTTTGATTCTGGCATTGGTTTCTTTATAATCTATTACAACTTTAGAGTTAATGGTTTTAACAATGAGCTCTCTAGAATCTTTTAAAACGATATCTAAGCCTTTTATTTTGGCAGCTTCAGAGATAATATAAGAAGAGAGCATCTCTCCAAAACTTGCAATTACCGCAGCAGTTTTTGGGGATAATTCACTTAATAAATATACTCCTTCACACAATGATTCTAAGGCATTAAGCTCTGCTTTAACCTTACTTATTATTGCACTTTGGGATACGACAGGAATAAGAGTTTTTACAGCCTCAAAATGTCTTTTTTCAATTTCTGCCAGTGTGTTTTTATAATTTTCATTATTAGCAGAAGCTTCCTCTCCGGCTTGTAACAACAAATCGGTAATTCCACCCATTGCAGAAACGACTACATATAAGGATTGATTTTGTGATTGTTGTTTTATGATTTCTATTACGCTTTCTATGGTCGATGCATTAGCAACAGAAGAACCTCCAAATTTTAGAACGTTCATATGATATATTGTATTTTTTAAGTTGAAATTATTAATAAAAGCTTTGTTGGTAATTCTTTTTTGTGAATTACATACGTGGTCCGGTGGTAATATATAAATGAACTAACCCCTAAGGGTAATAATAGTAATAGTACCTGTTGTAATAGAAGAAGCCTCAGATACGATAATCGTTCCTAAGGTAAATAATAAAGCCAATAAGAAAATGGTACTAAACATTTGTTTGCTTTACTTTGCGTGTTCAAATGTATAATTTTTTACTTTTAAAGAAAATTAAATTAACGGCATTCTTAAACTTTTGCTAATTCAATAATTAATAGCTTATTTCATTATGTAATTCATAAAAAAAGTATGAAACAGAGTAGATTAAAATTGTATTTATTGATTTTGAGAAAGGATTATTTAATTTATTAAAAACTCTTAACATAGAGTTTCTAATATAAAAGCATGAACTAATAGAATACATATTAATACATATAGATAAATGAAAATATTTTCTGCGCAACAAATGCGTATGGCAGATGAAGCTACAATGGTTTCGGCTAAGATTACATCATTAGAATTGATGGAACGTGCTGCAACACAAATTTTTAATTTGTTACATAGCAGACTACAAGGGTCTCCAATTATGATCCATGTTTTTTGTGGTATAGGAAATAATGGAGGAGATGGATTAGTGGTTTCGAGATTATTGCTAGAACATGGGTATAATGTAAGAACTTATATTGTAAATTTTAGCGATAACAGATCAAAGGAATTTCTATCTAACTATGATCGATTAAAAGAAATAGCAAAGGATTGGCCTATCCAGCTTAAATGTGAAGAGGATTTTCCTCAACTCAAACGTGAGGATATGATTATTGATGCCATTTTTGGTATTGGACTTAACAGGCCATTGGTACCTTGGGTAGTTTCTTTGATCAAACATCTTAATACTTCAAGGTGTTTTAAGCTTTCGATAGATATTCCATCGGGTTTGTATTCTGATAAAGCACCAGATAACCCCGAAGGAGTTATTTTTGCAAATGTTACGGTTACGTTTCAATTACCAAAACTTGTTTTCTTTTTACCAGAAACGGGCATGTATACACAAGATCTGGAGGTGATTGATATTGGATTAGATCGCAATTTTTTAATGCAAAACCCTGGTGTCGGCGTCTTAATTAATAAGAACGAAGTGTTACCATTATATCGACCAAGACATAAATTTAGTCATAAAGGTACTTATGGTCATTGTGTAATGATAGGAGGAAGTTACGGTAAGATGGGAAGTGTGGTCTTAGCTACTAAAGCAGCCTTAACGACAGGAGCTGGTTTGGTTACTGCATATATTCCAGAATGCGGATATGAAGTACTTCAGACTGCTGTTCCAGAAGCTATGGTAATTGCAGATAGTGATGATGAATTAGAAGAAATCACCCTGGATTTTAAACCTGCAGCTATAGGAATTGGAATTGGTCTCGGAACTGGTGAAAAAACCATTAGTGCATTTGAAGAGTTTTTAAAAGAAAATACATCTCCTCTTGTGATAGATGCCGATGGGATCAATATCCTGGCAAAAAAACCTGAGTTCCTTGAGAAACTTCCGAAGAAAACTATTTTAACACCACATCCTAAGGAGTTAGAACGATTAGTAGGTAAATGGAAAGGTGATTTTGATAAAATTAAAAAAACAAAGGCATTTTCAAAACAACATGATTGTATTGTACTAATTAAAGGAGCCAACTCTATAACTGTATTTGAAGATCAATTGTATGTGAATAATACAGGGAACCCCGGAATGGCAACTGCAGGAAGTGGTGATGTACTTACGGGAATGATTACTAGTTTATTGTCTCAAGGTTATGATCCTCTGCATGCTGCTGTTTTTGGAGTCTATCTACACGGAAGTTCGGGAGACATAGCTGTTCAAAAAACTGGTTTTGAAGGATTGATCGCTAGTGAAATCTTATCTCATATAGGTCCTGCTTTTATAGAGTTGTTTAAAACTCCTAATATTGAAGGCCAACAAGAGAAATAAAGAATACATTTATGTATAGGAAGAATATGTTTTTTCATACAATTTTGTAAGTGTTTTGGAGTTAATTTTAGTGTAATCTAATTACATTTTGAAAGATAATTAAAAAGCAAAATGATGACAAAAACAAAATTATTAATAGCTGCTCTACTTTTTGGAGTGCTATTGAATTCGTGTTCTAATGATGATGATGGCCCAGCAGTTGCCATAATAGAATTAGAGACGATCGGATTAAAAGCTCTTACAGGAGGAACCTCTTATCAAGGATGGATTATTGTTAATGGACAACCTGTTGGTACTACTAAGTTTACTAACCCTACAGGAGTTGTTCGCTTAGAAGTATTTGCTTCTGACCTTACAAGTGCAACTCAGTTTATATTGACAGTAGAACCAGTGGGAGATATTGATAACAAACCTTCTGATACAAAAATTTTGACCGGTAATTTTAATAGTAATTCTGCACAGCTTAGCTTTCTACCAGTAGTTGCTGATCTTTCTGATACATCTGGTCAGTTTTTCTTAGCAACTCCTACAGATAATGCGGGAGGTGTAGATAATGGTAATGATGAGTTTGGTGTATGGTTTATGAATGGTGCTACTACTCCTGGTTTATCTCTTCCTACTCTGTCTAACGGATGGAAATATGAAGGCTGGGTAGATTTCGGAACTCAAACTTTATCTACCGGTACTTTTTCTAATGTTAGTGGTGTTGATGATGGAAATTTCTTTAAAGGATCAGGAGGAACTGTTCCCGAGTTTCCTGGAGAAGATTTTCTAGTTTTACCAACTCAAGTTCCGATTACAGGAATTACACTTCCTGCTGCTGTAACAAGTAAAAGAGTGTTTATTACAGTCGAGCCTGTTGGGGATGGTGATCCGGCTCCGTTTTTTATAGAACCACTTAGTGCAATTGCAGGAATTACAACGGGATCTGGGAATCCTATTACTATGTTGTCTAATACTGTTGTTCCTTCAGGAATTGTAAAGAGACCAAATTAGTATTTTTAAATAGATATAGTATAGTAATAAGGTTGTTTGAAAAGTAGCTTTTCAAACAACCTTATTTTTTGAATTTTAAAAAACAAGTTGTAGATATTATCTCCTTGGATGAAAACTATGTATAACTTCACTTAAGTGACTTCGGTCGATATGCATATATATTTCTGTAGTCGTAATGCTTTCGTGACCCAACATTAATTGAATAGCTCTTAAATCGGCACCATTTTCTAAAAGATGAGTAGCGAAGGAGTGTCTAAAAGTATGTGGGCTAACCTGTTTATGGATTCCTGCTTTTTCTACCAATCGTTTTATGATTGTAAAAATCATTGCCCGGGTGAGTTGTCTACCTCTTCTGTTTAAAAATAAGGTGTCTTCATGCCCTTTTTTAATATCAATATGGTTACGAATTTCGGCAGTGTAAATATTGATATATTTTTGAGTGGTTTCTCCTATAGGTACAAAACGTTGTTTATCACCTTTTCCGGTAACACTAATGTACCCTTCATCAAAAAAAAGACTGGATTTTTTTAAAGTGATAAGCTCGCTTACTCGTAAACCGCATCCATAAAGAGTTTCAATAATTGCACGATTACGCTCTCCTTCTGGTTTACCAAGATCGATTTGGGCAATAATGAGATCTATTTCTTCAACAGATAGCGTGTCGGGTAGTTTTCTACCTATTTTTGGAGATTCTATAAGTTCCATTGGATTAGATTCTCTATAATCTTCAAAAACAAGATAATTAAAGAAACTTTTTAATCCAGAAATAATTCTTGATTGGGAACGCGGGTTAACCAGTTTTGCTATTTCAAAAATAAACTGCTGAAGTATCTCTTTTTCAATAGAAAGGGGAGTAGTTGCTATATCTTGATGTTCGAGAAATTTTAATAACCGCTGAATATCAAGAGTGTAGTTAATAATTGAATTTTCAGACAATCCTCTTTCAATTTTCAGGTAATGTTTGTAGTCTTTTATCGCGTGGTCCCATTTCATTACTACTAAGATATGATATAAAAGAAAACCATCCCAATTTACTTATAGGTGGTTTAGAAATAATAAATCAATGTTTTTATAGATGTATGACAAACCCTATGTTGAATTGGAAAACATCTTTATGAAATCGGTCATCTAAGCTAAAATTATATCGTAATCCTGGCTCAATACTTACCTTATCTCCTAGAAAAAAAGCATAACCTCCCTGTACACCAAAATAGGATGGATCTTGTTTTAAATCTGTACTTGCACCATTATAATCGATTTGTACAGGGATTACTCCAATAATATAATATTTGGCACCTATTTTATAAGAAAAAGAGTCAAATGATTCAGAGTCTCCACCTTTATCTATAGACCCGTAGCCTAAACCTATTTTTAGAGATAAATCATCCATAATAAAATAGCCTACTTCGGTACCGATATTAAAGGTTGATCCCCCATTATCAGAAAAACTTGTAAATTGAATACCCGTATTAGAAGCACTTGCTGCTCCAAAATTTGTATTAGCTTCGATTAACCATTTTCCTTTAATAGTTTGACCATTGTTTTGAGCATTTGCAAAGACAAAACTTATTACTGCTAAAACAGGTAATATCACTTTTTTCATAATCTATTATTGGTTTTAAAATTGGTTGCTAAACTATTTAATTTGCCAATACAAAAAGTTAATTAGTTATTAATATTTTAGATACTAATTTTGAAAGTGTATTTTTTATTTGGTAAAGAATAAAAAGTATCAATTTATGGTAGAACATAAATTCTAAAACCATATTAATAATAACATCTAAGAGTATTCTAAACTATTGAAGTGCATTTTTTGTGTGTAGATTCAGGTTTTTTAAAAAATAAAACTACTTTTGAGTAGTAATAGTATTTATTATATGATGAAGAAATTTTTTCTTATTGTTTCTGCCCTAATGATGATCACATCTTTAACTGCTCAACAAGAGAGTGAAGAATTATATACTCGTGCAGGATTTAAATTTGGGCTTAATTATGCAAATATAACCGGAGATATAAAAAATACAGATGCGCGAGTGCGAATGCACCTGGGGGCTGTCATAGAATTTCCTGTATCTCAACGGTTTTTTGTACAGGCAGAAGTATTGTATACAGCACAAGGATATAAAGTTGATGATAATGGAGAAGAAAACAAAATCAGCTTAAATTATTTAACATTGCCTATTATTGCTAAATATTATTTTACAAATAAGTTTAGTTTGGAGACAGGACCACAACTGGCTATATTGGCAAATGCAACAGAATCCGCAGAGAATACTCCTGATGAGTTCTTTGATTCTTTTAATAGTTTTGATTTTAGTTGGGGATTTGGAGCTGGATATAAGACAGAGTCTGGTTTGTTTTTTCAATTACGATATAATCTGGGCCTAACAAATATTAATGATATTGATACCTTAGATATAGATTTTAAACATTCTGTAGCACAATTATCGGTTGGGTATTTGTTTAAAACTAAGAATAACCGAAGACGACAGGATCCTATTAATGAATAATAAGCATATAATACATAATTGTTTGTTATGAATTAAACTACTAAAAAATTAAACGTGTGAAATTACTAATCTTAAATGGCCCTAATCTAAATCTCCTAGGTAAAAGAGAGCCAGAAGTATATGGAAATCAAACTTTTGATGAATTCTTTACTCAATTACAATCTGACTTTTCTGCACTAGAATTATCTTACTATCAATCTAATATAGAAGGGGAGTTGATCACTAAAATACAGGAAGCAGATGATTGCTGTGATGGAGTTATCCTTAATGCGGGTGCGTATACTCATACTTCTATTGGTATAGGAGATGCTATAAAGGCAATATCAATTCCTGTTGTAGAAGTACATATATCAAATACTTTTGGCAGAGAAGAGTTTAGACATCAATCTTATATATCACCAAATGCAAAAGGTGTTATTCTAGGGTTTGGTTTACAAAGCTATATACTGGCAATACAAAGTTTTTCTATAAAATAGTAGAGAATAGAAGCACCTATTTTTAAAATAATTAATATAAAAATGCCTTATTATCTTGGATAATAAGGCATTTTTTAAGATATATAACTTATTTATAAATGAATTACTTCATCGTATGCATCTGCGACTGCTTCCATTACAGCTTCACTCATTGTAGGGTGAGGGTGGATAGCTTTTAATACTTCATGACCAGTAGTTTCTAATTTTCTACCTAATACAGCTTCTGCAATCATATCGGTAACTCCGGCACCAATCATATGACAACCTAGCCACTCACCATATTTTGCATCAAAAATCACTTTTACAAAACCATCTTTGGTTCCTGCTGCACTTGCTTTACCCGAGGCAGAAAAAGGGAATTTTCCAACTTTTAATTCGTAACCAGCTTCTTTGGCTTGCTTTTCGGTCATTCCTACACTTGCAATTTCTGGAGAAGCATATGTACAACCAGGAATATTTCCATAATCGATTGGTTCTACATGCATTCCTGCAATTTTCTCAACACAGGTAATTCCTTCTGCAGAGGCAACATGAGCTAGGGCAGGGCCAGAGACTACATCTCCAATTGCATAAATTCCCGGGATATTGGTTTGATACCAATCGTTTACTACAATTTTATCTCTGTCTGTAGCTATACCTAATTCTTCTAAGCCTATGTTTTCTATATTGGTTTTGATACCCACCGCAGATAATACAATATCTGCTTCGAGAATTTCTTCTCCTTTTTTAGTTTTTACAGTTGCTTTTACTCCATCACCACTTGTATCTACACTTTCTACAGAAGAATTGGTCATTACCTTAATTCCTGCTTTTTTGAAATTACGCTCAAACTGTTTTGATACTTCTTCATCCTCAAGAGGAACGAGGTTAGGTAAAAATTCTACTATAGTAACTTCTGTACCCATTGCGTTATAGAAATGTGCAAATTCGACTCCAATTGCTCCCGATCCCACCACAATCATTTTCTTTGGTTGAGATTCTAAGGTCATTGCCTGTCTGTATCCAATTACTTTTTTACCATCTTGGGGTAAGTTAGGTAGCTCTCTAGATCTAGCTCCTGTTGCTACAATAATATGTTTTGCTTCATAATCAGTTGCTTTTCCATCTGCATCTGTTACTGTTATTTTATTACTGGCTTTTAATTTCCCAATACCTTCAAGAACATCGATTTTATTTTTCTTCATAAGAAACTGAACTCCTTTGCTCATTCCTTCTGCTACACCACGACTACGTTTTACAACTGCATCAAAATCTTTATCAAATTTATCTACAGTAAGACCATAATCAGAAGCATGTTTTAAGTATTCAAATACCTGAGCACTTTTTAATAGTGCTTTTGTAGGGATACATCCCCAGTTTAAGCATACTCCGCCTAAACTTTCTTTTTCAATTACTGCGGTTTTAAACCCTAATTGCGAAGCTCTAATTGCAGCTACATAACCCCCAGGACCACTTCCTAAAACAATGATATCATATGTGTTCATAAATGTCGATTTTTTGAAGTCACGAATTTAAGGATAATTCGGCTAACCAAAAAAGGATTTAAGTATTCCCTAAGAATAAGATTTTCATTAAAAAGGACAAAAAAACACCATGTTATATGAACATGGTGTTAATTTTTAGTAGTTTTTATTATAATTAGTACTTATTATAAAATATAATTGAATTATGTATTTCTTTAAAAATCTAATTTAAGAGCTGATTGTACGGCTTTAAAATCAGAGAAATCTATTTTTGAATTGTTTGCAAAGGTCGATGGTACTATTACTATTCTAAATACTTGATTATCTGTAAAGTTTGTTCCGATAAGATTAATATCTGGAGTATCTAATAGAATATCTACATCATTTAGAGTAAAATTAAATCGATATGTCAATTTACCTCCGTTGTCTAATTCAATCAGAGGAGTTGGAACTGGTTCCCATACGTCGCGACCATCAACAACATTTTCCAACCTATATACTAAAACTACATCTGCTTCAAAAACTTCTATACCAGAAGGAAAAGGTATATTAACGGCATATTCAGGAGCAATGAAATCTACATTGTCGATCTCGAATGTTTGTCCTATAGTATCAAAATCTGTATCATCATCGTTAGAACAAGATGTAAATATAAATGTGGCTAGACATAGTAGTGCGAAAATTTTTCTCATGAATTCTAAATTTTATTTATTATCGATTTATTTCTTATTAAAGTCTATACTAACAGAGTTAACACAATAACGTTGACCTGTAGTTGTTGGGCCATCATTAAATACATGGCCTAAGTGACTACCGCAATTTGCACATAATATTTCTGTACGTATCATACCGTGTGATGTATCTTTTATATATTCTACACTTCCTTCTATTGATTCATCAAAACTTGGCCAGCCACATCCCGAATCAAATTTAGAGACACTTTTAAACAAAGGTGTATCACAAGCCATGCAGGTATATGCTCCATCTTCAAAATGCATATTATATTCTCCGGTAAATGGTCTTTCGGTTCCTTTTTGTCTCAATATTCTATATTGTTCTTCTGTTAGCTTCTCTTTCCATTCAGCCTCAGATTTTTGTATCGGATACTTGCTCATTTTTTACTCATTAGATTTAAATACTAGAGCATCACCATTAATGCAATGTCTCATTCCTGTTGTTTCTTTGGGTCCATCACTAAATACATGGCCTAAATGTCCACCACATGTTCCACATAGTAGCTCGGATCGAGCATATCCTAATTTATGATCTATATCGTTATCAATACTTCCTTCTATTGCCCGGTCAAAACTTGGCCAACCTGTTCCGCTATCAAATTTATATTTACTTTCGTATAGTGGAGTATTACATGCAGCGCAATAAAATGTACCATGAGTATATAATTTGTTTAAAGGGCTAGAGAATGGTCTTTCTGTTCCGGCTTGCCTAAGAATATAGTATTGCTCGGATGTTAGCATCTTTTTCCATTCGGAATCCGTTTTAGAAACGGCATATACTTTACTCTCTTTTTTACCCTCTTTTTGCGCTGTACTTGTACAACTTATTGCCAGGATACTAATACATAATACAATAAAACGTTTCATAGTTTTTCTAATTTTAATTATAGTTATACCTAAGTAGTCGTATAAACTGGCTTAGAATAACTAATCAATAACTATTCCAAAATAAATTCTATGATTTTGGATATTACTTTTGGATCTCCCAAAATTTTTCGGTGGCCTAATTGTTCGGTAAGCAGTAGTTGTCCATTTTCTAGATTATTAATGATTTCATGAGCTGCACTGTAATGTACATCAACATCATTTTTATCATGTACTACTAGAGTAGGTATGTTAACTCCGGCAGCAGAGGTTGCTCCAGAGTAATTGTCAAGATCTTCTCCATACCTTTTATCAAAGTATGTTTTTAATAAACGTCCCACTTTTTGGTTTAATTGTAAGTTTTTTGCAAAATTTTTAGTGATTGCAGTAATACTATTGGCAGTACCAATAATAACCAAGGATTTGATTTGTAATCCGAAACGGGTAGTTCTTAATAAAGACATTCCGCCTAATGAATGTCCTATTGCAGCTTCAAATGGACCATGAGTTTTTTCTAATTGGTGTATTGTTTCGATAAAAAAGGGTAGCATACTTCTTTTTCCCGGAGCATGACCATGTGCCGGAGCATCAAAACTTACAGTGCTATATCCATGTTCTAATAATTGATCTGCAATTTTTGAAAGTTGTGTCCCGCTTCCAGACCAACCGTGAGCTAAAAGAATTTTTTTATCAGAATTTCCATAGGTATAGACGATAACTTCTCGATTAATTTTTTTAATTCGAATTCTTTCTTTTTTGCTTTTTTCATACATTTCTTTTTCTCTCTCGGGCATTTTATAACCAAAAGGAGTTAAGAATATTCTGGCTGCAAATCTTGAAGCCAGAAGAGGGGATATCCAATTTAATATTTTTGCAGTATATACAATAGATTTAGGGATTAGAAGTGCCTGTACAGGGATTAGGTCTTTGTCTGCTTTAGCCATTAAATAGGTATTTGTTGAAAGGATAAAAGTAAAATAACAACTGCTCTTGAAATATACAATGATGATAAATTAATAGTATACAAAAAAACGTAAAGAAACAAAAAATGTCTAGTTTTTACATAGATATTAGGACTTATATGAATTCTGATAAAATAGTAAAAAATAAAATGTAAATAGATTAAATATATCTTCTCAATTCTTTCATATAACCTTTAAAAGTGTTTAATTTTGTAGCTTATTTTTTAATAGGAGTTACATGGGATTACAACCCAAGAGGGTAGATAAAAAAGAACAAAAAGTACTTTACGATTATCAGAAACGGGATATAGATAAGATATTTAGTCGTCTAAAAGAATTTTCCCAAAAATATAATCTGTTGTATCAACTTCCTACCGGAGGAGGAAAGACAGTTATTTTTTCTGAAATTGTTAGAAGGTATATAGAATCCACTCGAAAAAAAGTAGTTGTTCTTACACATCGAATTGAACTCTGTGGTCAAACCTCAAAAATGCTAACCGAGTTTGGGGTAAAGAATAAAATCATAAATAGCTCTGTTAAGGAACTCGATGATCAAAACGAATATATGTGTTTTGTTGCAATGGTAGAAACCCTTAATAATAGACTTAATGATGATCATTTAGAACTACATAATGTAGGAATGGTTATTATCGATGAAGCTCACTATAATTCGTTTAGAAAGCTTTTTAAATTTTTTAGCAATTGTTTTATCCTTGGGGTTACAGCTACACCACTTAGTTCTAACATGAAACTCCCGATGAAGGATAATTATAATGAATTGATTGTAGGTGATACAATTAGTTCATTAATTAATAGCGGGTTTTTAGCTAAACCTGTAATTTATACCTATGATGT
Organism: Aquimarina spinulae; assembly: GCF_943373825.1. Classification (NCBI taxonomy): domain Bacteria; kingdom Pseudomonadati; phylum Bacteroidota; class Flavobacteriia; order Flavobacteriales; family Flavobacteriaceae; genus Aquimarina; species Aquimarina spinulae. The sequence continues at coordinate 201,094 of NZ_CALSBP010000003.1, forward strand.
TGGATTAGGATCATTGAAAATAGGGATGAATGGAGATTATACTGTGAAATCTTCAGAAGATTTGTATACCAACATGTTAATGCAGGATAAGCTATTGCATGCTTATGAGGAAAGATCAAAAGGTAAAAAAACATTGATTTTTAATAACGGAATCAATACTTCTATTTATGTTTATGAAACTTTTAAAAAAGCCGGATATCCCATTCGTCATCTGGATAATACAAATAGTAAGCAAGAAAGAGAAGATATTTTGGTATGGTTTAAAAGTACAAGTGATGCAATACTTACTTCTGTGAGTATTCTTACCACAGGATTCGATGAACCTACAGTAGAGAGTATTATTCTTAATAGAGCGACAAAATCACTTACATTATATTTTCAGATGATTGGTAGGGGCTCTCGTATATTACCTACTAAGCCAGAATTTTCAATAATCGATTTAGGAAACAATACGGCAAGATTTGGATTGTGGAATTCTGATGTTGACTGGCAATCTATTTTTAGATCACCAGATTTCTATTATGATAACCTGGTAGGGGATGAGGAGATAGAACGTAATTTTAGGTATGTATTACCAGAGGAGTTAAGAAAAGAGTTTTTAAAATCTGAAGATATTGAGTTTGATATCGAAGCCGAATATGCAAAAACAAAACGTTATGGACATAGAAGTTTAACGGTTCTTGAAAAATCTATAGAGCAGCATGCCATAATGTGCGTACAAAATAGCGAAGACGTTTTTGATGCACGAATTCTAAGTAAACTCTTGGATCAGGACATAGAGTATCGCGTGCGTAGATATTCTTATTGTATTAGTAAAAGCACTAAAAACTATAGAGATTGGTTAGAAGAAGATTATAAACGAAAATTGAGATCTAAAATCAATCAGCTATTCATGGATGAGTAGTAGTGTAATCAATCATTAAAGAATATACATCTATATCCTTTAATGATGATCACTGTCTTTCTATTATACTATATATTCGTTTTGTAAAGCTATTTCAACGGCACTTTCTGCGTGAATTTTTGTGGTATCAAATACAGCAATATCAACATCATCTTGCTTGATCAATAATGGTATTTCTGTACACCCCAGAATTACACCTTCTGCACCTCTAGACTCTAATGCTTTTATAATTCGTTTAAATTCTTCTCTAGAACTATCTTTGATATTTCCGAGTACCAGTTCTTTATAAATTACCTGATGAATAAGCTCCCGGTCATTTTGATTGGGAAGCAGTATTTCGATATCAAACTCTTTTAAGGTATTTCTGTAAAAATCTCTCTCCATTGTAAATTTGGTGCCAAGAAGTGCCAGTTTTTTTAATCCTCTAGACTTAATGTTTTTACCTGTAGCACTTGCTATATGCAAAAAAGGAACTGAGGTGTTTTTAATCATTTCCTCACTACATAAATGCATTGTATTTGTACATAAAATTATCAAATCTGCTCCGGCATTTTCTAGTTGTTTTGCAGATTTAACCATTAATGTATTTAATTCATCCCAATCATCTTTGCGTTGTAAATTTTCGATTTCTGCAAAATCAACAGAAGCCAAAATACATTTAGCAGAATGAAAACCTCCAAGAAGTTTCTTTGTGTGTTTATTAATCAATTCATAATAGAGAGCCGATGATTCCCAGCTCATTCCTCCGATCAATCCTATAGTTTTCATGAGTTTTGATTTTAAAGATTAATACTTGTTTTTAGAGTATTTGATATTGAAGTGGTTTAAACTTTTTTCAATTCGCTATAAAAATGCTCTTTTTTACTCAATTTTTGCCTTTTTCTTACTTCGTAGCGCTGCTATGAAGCGCAAAAAATACTTCAATTGATCAAAAAATTACTATTTTTCGCCAGAATCAAAAAAGTCTAAACCACTTCATTGTTGCAATAGCAATTTCTATAATTAGATTTCTATTTCTCCGATCAGGTATGGAACCGAATGTCCGCTAAGGAAAACCCGATTTCCTTCTAATTTACAATCTAATTCTCCTCTGCGAGTAGACAATTGTTGAGCTTTAAGATTATTTTTTCCTAGTTTTTTGGCCCAAAATGGGACCAGAGAAGCATGAGCAGAACCTGTAACCGGGTCTTCGGGTTGAATAATCCCATTTGCATCAAATACGCGAGAAACAAAATCTGCATGTTTTCCTTCGGCAGTGATTACAATACATAAATAGGGAAGGTCCTTAAGTAAATCGAGTTTAGGATTCTCATTTAATACTTCTTCTTCAGACGAAAGTGTGATTACCAAATCACGAGCAGCAAAAGTAGCAATAGGTTTTGCGTCTAGAGCCTGGTATATTTCGGATGGAATTTCAACAGGTTTGGGAGGTCTCGAAGGAAAATCTAATGTGATTGTTCCGTTAGTCTCTTTTTTGGCTTTTAGAATTCCGCTTTTTGAAGAAAATGTAATTTCGTTGATAGAATCGTCAAGATAGTTGAAAATTACATATGCCGATGCAAGTGTAGCATGACCACATAAGTCAATTTCGGCATGAGGCATAAACCATCTTATTTCATAAATGTCCTCTTTTTTTACAAAAAAACCGGTTTCTGCCAAATTGTTTTCTACTGCAATGTTCTGTAGAGTTTGGTCCTCTAACCAATATGGTAAATGACATATTGCGGCAGGATTACCCCCAAATAGTGTTTTGGTAAAAGCATCGATCTGATACATTGAAATTTTCATGATTTTATGTGTTTTGTTTTTAATATTTTTTACAAATAGTGCCTGTAATATTGTTATTAAATAGTTGTTTGTAACTATCTACTACATCTGTAATATTAACAGGGTAGTATCCGGCAAATTTTTGATCTTCAGGAAAATCTCCTGCAATAGCACCAGGAGCCACAACATTTAACCGAATCCCACGGTCTAATTCTTTTGATGCCGCATTAACAAAGCTGTGCAGAGCACCATTTACCAGTGATAACCCAACAGCATTAGGTTCATAATGTTCTGCCAGAATACCAGTTGTTAAGGTTATTGAGGCATTGTCATTTATATAGTCTTTTGCTACATGTACAAGGTTGACTTGTCCCATTAATTTACTGCGTATCCCTATATAATAATCATCTTCTGTTAATTCTGATAAAGGTTTCCAGGAAGCAGTACCCGCAGCATTAATTACCGCGTCTATTTTTGGTAGTTTTTTAAACAACGCTTTTATAGATTCTTTATCTGTTATGTCGATAGGGTAGGATTTGCTAGTACGGTGGGCGCCGAATACATCATCATATTCATTTTTAAGGGTATTATAAATTGCACTACCTATTGTACCGGTAGCTCCAATAACTAAGATTTTCATACGTTTTATAATTAAATATTATACTTGCTTTAATTTTCTAGTAATTTGAATAATTGAAAACCATCTGCTTTGGGTTTGTAGCCTATTTTTTCAATAGATTCAGTTATGTCAAGCCTTTTGTATCTATTATTTGAAATAGCATTTAATACTTCATGTTTTATATTTTTAGTTTCGATACTCTTACACAACAACTGATTAAAATCATCAGGGTGTAAAAAGGCGCTCAGATCACGAGCATTCATTTGAGTAAAATCTCTTGGAAATTCATATGCTCCAATACGTAAACAGATTGCAGAAATATTGGTATTATTCGAATAATAAGCTGCTAACGCTTCTCCGAAGCATTTTGATACTCCGTAAATATTTTTTGGGTTTACCAACATATTTTTATTTACCTGGATTTCTTCTGGATAACCTTCTATAGTTTGAGCACTACTAGCAAATATGATTCTTTTACAATTCGATTTAACAGCTGCTTTAAAAATATTTTGTGTTGTGTTAATATTAATCTTAAGTATTTCATCAGATTCTGAAACTGGATCAACAATTCCTGCTAAATGTACTACTGTGTCAATTTTATCACATAGTTTTAAGCAAGTCTTATATTCAATTAAATCAGCTTTTACTATTTCAACATTTTTAGGGAAAATTTCATTTTCTATTGCCTTATCAGCAACCCTAACTGTATATTGATCGTTAAAATTTTTAATAAAATAACGTCCTATTTTTCCAAATCCACCAGTTATTAAAATTTTCCTCATTGTTTTATGTATTTGTAGTGAACCTAAGCTATATATCATGTTTATGCCATACAAATTCACCTTTAAGCTTTACTAATTTTACATGTTGTCCATTAAGTTCTCCAACAATTCTTGGATTCCAATGATCAGAAAAGAGAGAGAACTTGTCGTCGATGTCTATTTTAATATTATTATAATTATATATTTAATTTTGTAAATATGTATATTCAAATTTTTTTATAACTCTTTATTTATGGTTTCCAAAAATTCTTTAATTACAGATTCATTTCTTTTAAAATATGTCCATTTCCCATGTCTTGTGGTAATTAACAATCCAGCTTTATGCATACCGGTTAGATAATGTGATATAGTAGGTTGTGATAATCCTGATTTATCTTTGATGTGTTGTGCACATACACCATCGTTAAAATGCCCAAGCTCTTCATGAGGAGGGAAATTGGCCTCAGGATCTTTTAACCATTTAAGTATATCTAAACGTGTAGCATTGGATAAAGCTTTATTTATTTCAAGTATTCTTGCATTATTCATATAACAAATATATATATTTAATTTTATAAATATGATAAAAATCTTGTTATAGTATTTATTTATACTAAATATCTAATATTTTTAAATATAAACTATTGTTAATCAGTATTTTATAAAATAATATGATTTTATTGTGTAACAAAACATGTTAATGTTCGTCTAGTAAGTATAGGCAGTAAAGAAATGAATAATTTCTTGAAAATAAGCAAATTAGTTTTAACGATACCTATAGGGCGCGTATCTTGATATATCTTGAGATGAGTGCTTTAAAAAAAGGTTTATTTGCTTTAAACCAATCATAGAATTGAGTTTCTGTACTTAAAGGAATTCTTGATTCAAACAATATAAATAAGAGCGTTTATCCTGATACATCTTGGGATGGATGCTTTTTTTATGGCCATTCTGATAATTAAACAGTACTTTTTTTGAGTTTTTCCTGTATCCGGATACTGCGTAATTATATTACTTTTACTGAGATTAGTATTCTATGTATTTAGAACTTGTTATTAAAACTATATTCTATTGATCAACTGAAGACTAATCAAATAAATAATATGAAATCTCAATTAACCACAAATATTTACACAAATGAAAATTATCTTAGACTTGGATGGCGTAAAAACTCTAAGTAAAGATGAGCAAAGCAAAATCTTTGGAGCAAGGCGTTATGCTTGCACACAAAGAGGTAGAATGTGTTGCGAACTTGCTCCTGGAGGTCCATTCTGTGATGCTGGTATCTGTACAGGTATTGGTGGATCTGGAGGTTGTCTCTGGTATTGATCATTACTCAAAAAAGAAGTTTAAAAACGAGACTGTTTCATTACAGTCTCGTTTTTTATTTCTGTTACAATTAGTTTTGCCCTCCTTTTCTGTTTGGACTTCTTAATTCTGGCCAGGTACGTTGTTTTTTGGTACGTTTATTTATAGGTAATACACTTTTTTCTCTCGAAGTTTTTTTAGGATCTTCACTAGCTTTATATGCTAGAATTGCAGTTAGAATTACATTATTAAGTACATCATCAAATATAATTTTATCGTATGTATCCCGATTTGTGTGCCAAGTATAATTCCAGTAAGACCAATTAAGTGAACTTAATGAAAATGCAGGGGCTCCGGCCGATACAAAAGAAGCATAGTCAGAGCCACCTCCACCAGGAGTTCCTGGAAAAGTAGTTTCTATATGCTTAGTAATGTTTTCGGGAACAGCTTCTAACCACTTTCCTAAATAATCATAAGAATGCAAGAATCCTTGTCCTGATAAACGAACCACACGCCCTGTACCGTTATCTTGATTAAATAACGCCTGTACACCTCCTACAATTTTAGGATGGTCTTCAACAAAAGCTCGTGATCCATTTAAACCTTGTTCTTCGCTTCCCCAAAGCCCAATAAGTATGGTACGTTTCGGGTTTGGGTATATTTTTTTAAGAATTCGTGCGGCTTCCATCATGGTTATGGTTCCGGTTCCATTATCCGTAGCTCCAGTACCTCCGTCCCATGAATCGAAATGTGCAGAAAGAATAATATACTCGTCAGGCTTTTCGGTTCCTTTTATTTCTGCAATCGTATTGAATGTAGGCATCATTCCTAGTTCTTTAGATTCTGATACGATCTTTATTTTTGGTTTAGAACCATGTTCTATGAGGCGATATAACATTCCGTAATCTTCTAATGATAGATCCACTGTGGGTATTTTTTTTGTTCGGGCACTAAATATTTTGTTAACTCCAAACCCTCTAGACCAATTACTTTGTACTATTCCTACGGCACCAGCTTGTTCTAGGGCAGGAGCAAGAGTTCGACGATTATATCCAGTTTTTTTAATATTTTCTCTCCATGCTTTTGTTTGCTCACTTCTTTGTTCTTTCATCTTTTTGAAAGATTCTTCTGTAGCAAATTCTTCCCAATTATAATCAGGTCTCCCTGTGGGTTGATTCATAGATATCATTACAATTTTACCTTTTACATTTGGTAACCATTTCTGAAAAGCAATTGAATCTTTTACCTTCGGAATAACAATTAACTCGGCAACGACACCAGCATTATCGGTACCAGGACTCCAAGCTAGTTGTGTACCTTCAAGAGATTTTATCCAAGGAGATACCATATCAATGTGAGTAATTCCTCGTTGCCATCCACGCCATTCTCCCCATTTTTCATTTCTGGCATCAATTCCCCAGGTTTTATATTTAGCAACAGCCCAATCATGAGCTTGTTGCATTTGTGGAGTACCAACCAATCTAGGTCCAATACCATCCATAAGTTCATGTGCTAGTTCTTTTAATTGAGAATTTTCTGTGGCTTCATTAATAATTTTTTCAATTAATGGATCTTTATCCTGTGCCGATGTGACAAAACAAGAAAGATACATTACAATAGTGATAAGTGTGAGTATGCGTTTCATATAGATTGATTTTTATTTCTACAATTTAAACATATCAATATTTTCATGGTTTTTATTTAACAAAACCTTAATTCATTTGAGATAATTATTTTAAGAAAACAAAATAATCACTATTCTTGCATACGATGAATATTGTTCCGGAAATAACAACTAAAAGGCTTGCTGTTAAGGTAAGGCCTTCGGCAGAAAAGATAATAAAGCAAAGACATCCCTGGGTTTTTGAAGATAGTATTATAAAGCAAAATGTAGAAGGAGAAGCAGGTGATTTAGTGATCATTTATGATACTAAAAAGAATACCTTTTTAGCATGTGGTTTATATGATCCATATTCTCCTATACGTATCAAATTAATTCAATTTAGGAAAACAGCACAGATTAATAAAACATGGTTTGCTGAAAAAATTTCTGAGGCATACAAAAAAAGGACCCCTTTATTAGAAACAGATACAAATAGCTACCGATTGTTATTTGGAGAGAATGATCATCTTCCCGGATGTATTGCAGATGTGTATGACCAGGTTTTGGTAATTAAGCTATATTCACATATTTGGTTTCCTTATCTAAATTGGATTATTGAACATCTGGTTGCTGTGTCAGGTTGCAACTGTGTTGTGCTTAGGTTAAGTAGATTGTTACAATCTAAAGGTGAAGTATATGATCTAAAAGATGGTCAGGTAATCTATGGAACTCTGAAAAATGAGGTTGTGGTTTTTAGAGAACATGGAGTTTTATTTTCTGCAAATGTAATTAAAGGTCATAAAACAGGATATTTTCTTGATCACCGTTATAATAGAAAAAGAGTAGGGGAGCTTGCCTATGATAAAACTCTTTTGGATGTGTTTTCTTATGCTGGTGGGTTTTCGGTTCATGCTTTAAAAGGCGGCGCAAAGAAAGTTGTAAGTTTGGATATTAGTAAACAAGCTTTGGATATGGCTAAAGAGAATGTTGCTTTAAACGTACATCATGGAAAACATGATGTTATTGTAGCCGATGCTTTTGATGGATTACAGAAATTAATAGATCATAAAACTGTATTTGACATTGTAGTTATAGATCCTCCTTCTTTTGCGAAAAGAGCAAGTGAAATTCATAAAGCTATGATTAGTTATGCTCGGTTAGCAGAATTGGGATCGCATTTGGTATCCTCTAACGGGATTTTGGTTTTGGCTTCTTGTTCTTCGAGAGTTTTGGCCGAAGATTTTTTTAAAATTTCTGAAGAGAGTATTCTTAAATCTGGAAGAAGGTTTAGTGTATTAGAAAAAACCAATCATGATATTGATCATCCAATTTCCTTTCCTGAGGGAGCTTATCTTAAATGCGGATATTATAGATTAGATTAAAAAATACCAGGTTTATTTAAATAAACCTGGTATTATATTATTTTTTAATGCTTCCCAAAGACATGAACCTTTGCTTTTTTTCGAGATAAATTTTTAGTATCATAAAAAAAGGTAATATCTCTAATTATACGTTTTCCACCTTTAAGATCTATTATTCTTGTTTCGCTTTTACGAGAAAAATTATGTTTTAATTGGATTACCTCTTTTTTCCCATTACCATATTGAATAACCATTTTGTACATGTTTAAAGAGCCTCCTGTAACCTTAACTTTAAGTTTTTTGAATCCTCCTTTTCTTGCTGTTACCTTTATAACATCTTTATCTAATCTATAATTTACTGTTCTTGAACCAAGATGTTCCCAACTATTTGTAGTAGAGGTAAAACTACTTGTTATTAGTAGTGTTATTAGTAAGAATAAAAAAGCAGGTTTTTTTTGTAGTGTTATATTATTCATAGTTTCTAAATGTTTTGATTTATTACTAAGACATTTTAAACATAAAAAGGTTTAATCCGTATTCTTTATATCATAAAATTAAAAACGAGATGGATATGATGATCCATCTCGTTTTTAAAAAATAACGTAGTTGTTATTTAAAAGGTATGATTAGTTAGAAGACAACATAGCAAAAAACTTATCCATATTTGGCAATAATACGATTCTTGTACGTCTGTTGATTGCCATATTTTCTTCACTGTCATTCTCTACAAGAGGCTTGTAACTGCTTCTTCCAGAAGCGATTAACTTAGCAGGATCAACATTGTAATTAGATTGTAGTTTTCTAATAATAGATGTTGCTCTTTTTACGCTTAAGTCCCAGTTATCTTGCACCACTGCATTGCTAATGGTTCTTGGATCAGTATGACCTTCTACCATTACTTCAATACTTGACTCAGAATTAATTACATCTGCTAATTTTTTTAATATTTCATCAGCTTTATTACTTATTCTGTAACTACCGCTTTTGAATAACATTTTATCAGAAATAGATATCATAACTACTGTATTATCGATATCTATAGAAATATCTTCATCTTGTTTTATATCATCTGATAAAGAATTTTTTAAATTATGAGATACTGCCAAATTCATCGAATCTTTTAAGGATTTAGCTCCCTGAAGTTTTTGTTGATCAACCTTGGCTAAGGTTTCTTTCATTTTCTCTTTGGTCTTGTTAGATATTGCTGCAACATCTTCTACCATTACCATTTTTTCATCATTAGATTCTTTTAAAGAATTGATCTTAGCATTATAATCTGCTACTCTAGATTCAATTTTAGCAAACTTGCCTTCCAATTCATCTTTTTCTACTGCAGTCTTTTGTAACGTACTACGAGTGTCTTGCAATTCTTGCTCTAATGCAACATATTTCTTCTTTGACACACACGATGTCATGATTAATGCCCCTGACAAAGCAATAAATGTGAATGATCTTTTCATGGTTATTTAATTAATAATTAGTGTTATTTAAACTACTACTACGGCCATTTATTGTTGTACTAATTACTAATGTTTTCATATCAATTTCTTAAAAAGTGTTAATAGTTTTTTGAATACATATTATCCCGTAAAATACCTACGGAAAGCCTGTATAGCTTATGTTTTGTAACGTGTTGATTATCAAAATCCTAGGGAGATTGTCGAAAAAAACATAGTAGATGTTAAAAAATAAATTATTGACTTATTGTAATAACGTATTATTTTTACAGTTATATTGTAGAAAATAAACCCCACTACCCAGGTCTACTTTAATTACTAAAAAAGTATAACAATAATTGATGTTTTTAATTAAAAAAAGACTTGTATTTTACTTCTTGATATTTTCGCCATTCCTGATGATAGTCGCTCAGGAAACTTTGAAGCAAACAGAAAATATTCCAGTTGATCATAAAAAGTTAGTCGTACAGGGTGAGATCATCTGTCTACCCATTTATCCCAAAAAGAATAATGATTATTTTCCTGAAGAAAATGATTCATCAGAAAATTTAGAAGCTTATAATACAAAATGGGATAACCAACAGTTTAATCCATATTGGAATGAGAATCTTACATTTCCCTTTCAGTTAGCATTTCAGGATGAAGATTTTTCACCACCGGTTGATCGTAAAATGGTAATTACATCTCGTTATGGTTGGAGAAGAGGGCGCCCACATCAAGGTATAGATATTGATCTTCAGGTCGGTGATAGTGTAAAATCAATATTAGAAGGTAAAATTCGATATGTTGGATATCATGGTGGACATGGAAATACAGTAGTGGTACGGCACTATAATGGATTAGAGACTGTATATGCTCATCTTTCTAAGTCGTTGGTAAAAGAGAACGATGAAGTAAAAAAAGGACAAATTATAGGCACAGGAGGAGTAACAGGAAATGCAAGAGGAAGCCATTTACACTTAGAAGTACGATATCATGGTAAAAGTATTAATCCAGAGTATTTATTCGAGTTTGCCAGTGATACAAAAATTCGATCAGATACTCTTTTTGTAACTAAGAAATGGATGACACCCAGATATCATAGATCGACTCGTATGAGTAAAATTGTTATTCATAAAACTATAGAGGATATCGCCAGGATTAAAGAAGAACAAAAAAAGATTTATACGGTGCGTAAAGGAGATACTCTTCATCGAATAGCCAATAAGTATGGATTGGCAGTTTCTGAAATATGTAAAACCAATTCACTAAAATATAATTCGGTGCTAAAAATTGGGCAACAAATAATTATAAACTAATTAGTGGGTATGTATTGGGTTGTCTATATGTCTGTGGATCATTTCTAATAAATGATTTTTGTTGTAAGGTTTTAATATATAGTCGTTTAGTCCTGCCTGTACAATCTGTCTGTTTAATTGGGTAACATCTACTGCGGTTAACGCAATGATTGGTGTTTTTGTATCAAACTCACGTATCCTCTTTGTAGTACCAATTCCATTTAGTTTTGGCATATTAATATCCATAAGTATTACATTATACTCATTTTCTCTAACTAATTCTATAGCATCAAAACCATTATCTATAGTCGTACAGTCAAAGTTTTCTTTTGATAGTATTTTATCTGCAACCAGAAGGTTTAATTTATTGTCATCTACAATTAATACTTTAAGTTTTGAAGTATTAGAATTGTTAAAGGAAGTGTTGTGGTTTATACTTTCTTTATTAACTTGTGACTTAAAATCAATAACTAGCGCATACTCAGATCCTGCATGAGAATTATTTTGGATAATAATTTCGCCATCTAGCGCCGAAGCAAGTCTATTTATTATTTTTGAATTAATTCCTGTACCCAGGTATGTTTTTTTGGCATTTCCGACATTAATAAACTCTTGGTAGATAGATTTTTTGTCTTCTTTTGAAAGCTCATCCCCATCATGATTAATTTTAAAAGAAATAGTAGATGTATTTCCTTTTTTCTTAATTAAAATTACCGAGAAATATACATTTCCATTTTTGGTAAAACGTAAGGCATTACTTATCAAATTCATCAGTATTTGAGAAAGAATACCAGGATCCCCATAAATCATTTGATCAATTTCTGGGTCAAACTCAAAATGTAATATGTTATCACTGTTCTCTGTGGCATAACTAAAGGAATGTGTAAGGTTTTGAGTAACCTCTTTTATATCAAATAATACATTTTGTACAGTAATTTCTTCAGAATCTAAAAAATTAACATGTAAAACATTATTGATAAGTGTAAAAAGATAATCTCCAGAAAATTTTAATGATTTCAGGTTTTTATCATTTTTAAGATCAGGATATTCTTCTTCTAGGAGATTAGTGAGTCCCATTATTCCATACAAAGGTGTTCTCAACTCTTGACTAAGAATAGAAATAAGGTTTTGTTGCAATTGAAACTGTTTTTCTGTTTCCTTGCTTAAAGATTTTAATTCTATATTCTTTTTTTTAAGTTTTTTGGTAACTTTTCTGTACTGTAGATACAGAAAAAGGAGCATAACCAGAAGTACTCCCCCGATAGCATAATAGATCATACCTATTTTTAGTAACAAAATAATAAATATAAGGTTTATCTTACAAGTTTGTAGGTGTATTTTTTTACATATTTCTAATAATTTATGGTTTACCGTAAAATTATTAGAGCAATAAGAACAGATTCAGTGGTTTAGACATCAAAACACATAGTGTTTTAAAGGGGGTATTCTTCAAAATCAACATAAAAGTACCTTCAAATATGATCAATTGGTTATTGACAAGGATGACTAATACTGTTGGTAATTGTAATTATTACAGATTTATAACGTCTTTATTAGTATAAATTATGGATAGGCAATAAGATTTTATAGTGAATTAACAGTCATAAAAGACCTATAATATTTATCTTTACTTAAAATTAATGCGCAGCATAAAAGAGATGAAAGCTAATTTTTGTATAATTTTTTTATTATGTATGGGAATGGTAATGCATGCTCAAATAGAAAATTCTACTTCTTTGCGAATTGATGCCAAAAGTGATCTTAATACAAATAAGTATAGTCTATCTAAAGGTTTAAACCCTAATTTTAATAGTGATTCATCTTTATATAAAACTCCAGAAGCATTATCTGAGTATGCTCGTAATAAGCCAACTTTTGATATGACTGGTAATGATGGTTTTTTTAAACCCAAAGCAGATGCTGTTCCAAAATGGTTCAAAAAGGATAATGAAATCAAAGACGAATATAAAAGTGATCAATATCTAGGCGATTTTAAAAGTAATGGAGAATTTGTAAGATTGATGTATAGAGACCATCAGTTTGTAGATGGTGATGTAGTTAGAATTTATCTTAATGATGCCGTTATTGTTTCAAAAATATTTCTTACTGGAGATTTTAAAGGAATCTCAGTTGATCTTGCTAAAGGATTTAATAAAATAGACATACAGGCATTAAATCAAGGGGAATCTGGGCCTAATACTGCAGAATTTCATCTTTATGACGACGAAGGCAACCTACTTACAAGTAGCGAATGGAATCTTACCACTGGTGTTAAAGCTACATTGATTGTGGTAAAAGATTAAAATACTTACCTTTTTAGAGCTACTCATTATTATCTATGATAGCTTATTTTTAGTAAATTTTAAGAGTATAATTTAAAAGTTCATAAAATATGTATAGGATATTCTGTGATTTTTTTGATATGTCTCATACTAATAAGGAAAAAGTAGGCCTAATATGAGTAAAGAATACGAGTTTACTCGAATTATTAAGGAAAATGAAGGAGTTATTTTTAAGATAACTACCATTTATACCGATAATTACGAGGATCAAAAAGATCTCTACCAGGAAATTGTTTACCAATTATGGAAATCATACGATAGTTTTAAGGGAGATTCTAAAATTAGTACCTGGATGTATCGTGTAGGTCTTAATACTGCTATTACAAGATTAAAAAAAGAAAAACGAAGAGGAAATCAAATAGAAATATATGATGTGATCATGCGGCAAACCGAACAGTATGACACAGAATTTGAAGAGCGATTGAAAAAATTATATGCCCATATACATAACCTAAATGAATTAGATAAAGGGTTGATTTTACTGCTTTTAGAAGGTAAGAAATATGAAGAAATAGCAGTGATAACAGGTTTGTCTCCAACAAATGTTGGAACTAAAATTTCGAGGATTAAGCAAAAATTGAAAACGCAAATTGTAAAAAAATAAGAGAGATGGAATTGGAAGAAATGCAAACAGTTTGGTCTCAGATGAGTGACCAGATAGAAAAACAAAAAAAGTTAACCGATAAAATGATCATTATGATGACACAAGAACAATACAGGCAAAAATTAAATAAAATAGCATATCCAGAGATGATAGGAGCTATTATATGCTATGGTACGGCAATATTGATACTAATTAATGTTAATAAGTTAGATAACTGGTACACTTTGTTATCAGGAATAGTATCTACAGTTATTCTATTAGTTTTACCAGTGTTATCGTTAAGATCAATCTATCAAATGAGAAAAGTAAATATTGCTGTAAATAGTTATAAGGAAACATTACTGGAGTATAGTAAAGGTAAAAAACGATTTCAAACGGTTACCAAAATTGGGCTCTATCTAGGTTTCTTTTTAATGTTTGCTATCATGCCTGTAGCGACAAAGATTCTTAATAATAAAGATTTGTTTTCTGGTACCAAATCTATTTGGCCACTTGTAATATCGATACCGATTGCCATTATAGTCTTTATTACCTTTTCAAGATGGGTAGCCAGATGTTATAATAACAATATGAATTCTGCAGAAGCATTATTTAAGGAGCTTGAAGATGTTGATATATCATAAAGGCAATACCTCAAACGTATAATATAAAAAGGCTGTCATTAGACAGCCTTTCTTCTTTTAATTTAAGGCAAAAAAATGTTTATGAACTACAACGTCCACTGTTGCTCCATCTTCCATTGGTTCCTAATGTGTATAAAAACCCGTTATAGGTTACTTTATCTCCGGCTGTATAGCTATTATTTCTGCTATATTCGTTAACTCCTTCACAAATATCTGCACTTGGAGTGGTGTCTTTACATTCTGCGATTCGGTTCCATCTTGTAAAATCTCTTTCGTATAAGAATCCACGGTACGTTACTTTATCTCCTACAGAATAGCTTTGTCCGCTTACCCATTCTGCAACACCTTTACAAGGGTTGGTTCCTACAGGAGGGTTACCATCAGATGAATATGCTTTGTTTGTTCCTTCGATATCAAGAGTAGAAAGCGCGGCTTGTCTTCTTGGTAAAACATTTCCGTTAAGATCTGTTATGGTAGGTTTTCCGTTTTTACTAAATGTATAACTACCATACATCATTGTAGATTTAATATCAAAATCCCTGGTTAGCAAAGTAGCCGAATTACTTTTGTAAAACTGATCCTTAGCTCCATTCTGGATATTGTCAAAATTGATAATAATATGATTATCTCTATCCGAACGGTTTTGCTCATGAATATACCCTAAAGTATGTCCGATTTCATGAATAATCACAACAGCCGTTGTACGAGTACCTAAACGAATAAATCCTCTAGATCCATTCATTCCCAGAGTCGCAACACCACAATTACAGTTATCTCCATTACTACTAATGGTAACATAATTTGATTCATTAGTACGCTCTTTAAAACGAACATTAGTTTTACTTGTCCATTCATCCATCGATTTTTGAAGTTCACTTCTCACAGATTGGCTAAGTCCATTAATTACATAGACTATAGTATTATTTGTCCATTTACGAACACCTCCACCAAGTCCTAACTTTGCATTTATTCCTGCATCTGGCTCTAGTTTATCAGAAAGAGGAACTTCTGTATCGGTTAATTGATCTTCAAATAACCTGGCATCAGTTCCTTGTAGACTATAAGTTCCATCATCTTCTTTTTTTACAAGAACACGGTCTCCCAGGAAATACTTTTCGATAAATTGATCTTGTCCTCCAATAGTATCTGGATTTTGATCAAAATCTTCATTTTTTTGACAAGATGCAAAAGATAAAGCAACTGCCAAGGCTCCGACTTTAAATCGGTTTAATACGGTTTTCGTTTTCATTAAGTTTAATTTTGAGTTTATGATTTTCGTTAATCTGTGCACATTGTTTAAACTGGGGACACCTTTAATTAGTCTTTAAGATAGAGTTAAAAAAACCGTTAAACTTTCTTAAAATTAATGACACGACTCGAATATTTGATGACATCGACCTGATATGATTTTACTCTGTATATAAAAATAAATTCATAAAAAAACCTGAATCAACAATCGTGATTCAGGCAATAATATAGTATATGGTAAAATGTTTTTTATTAGGAAATCAATCCTTTAGCTATAGAATTTCTCGAAAACCAAACTAAAAAGATAGCAACTACGATAACTATAATTGGCATTATAACTCGGTTGCCTGATAATGCCACATAATCCTGTAAAAAGAAATTGTACGTAGCTTGTGCAATAACGGCAATGAGTGAAAGAAGTAGTAGAGGAGAAGCCCATTTTTTTCTAAGGAGTAATGCAAGGCAACCTAAAGTTCCTGCAAATACGGCTATAGCAAAAGCAGCAGTTACCCAAGCTGGTGTATTATTATAAAAATTTTGCTCTCCTTCTGGCAAGGTGGCCAATACTTCATCTGTCATAAAAGCTTGACCAATATATGCCATTACCCCCATGATATTCCATAAAAGAGCTAAGACACTAATAATCCAAAACCATACAGGAGTTTTTATTTTTGTTTCCATAATCTGTTGATATTAAGTTGTTTTGCTGTAACAATGTAGTTAGAAACTCAATGAAATACAAATTAGGAATTTTATGGGTATTATTTTTTTAAATATAATAAGTGAAAGAGATTTCTTTTTTTACATAAAGTGATATAATTCACGTAGCTACAAAATGCCGATAATTATTAGTACTTTTAATATAGGGTTGTTTGGTTTTATAAGTTGGAATAATAGAATTAGCAAGTTTTAGTCAGGGAAAAAAACTAAATAATTTCTAATGTTCGTTAAAAAAGTAGAAGTGTTTATATTCTATTTTTTACTCTAAAACCTGAATATTAAATATGTCAGATCCTATAAAGAATGACAAACTTATTAAACAATATGATCTTGAACTAGGTAAAGTTTTTTTCTATGAAAATTATCTGATCATTGAAGTAGCAGAAGGTATTTGTTTTGATTATGAAAAAGCAAAGACATTATCTCTATTAACAAATTTACATTTTGGTGATCGCTCTTTTGGTTATATCTCTCATAGAATAAATTCATATTCATTAGAAGCTACAGATTATATGAAAATAAAAGATGTATTTCCTAATATAAAGGCTTTTGCTGCAGTTACGTACAACGAAACTCAGAAAACAAGTATAAGAATAGAAAATATGTTTTATCAAGAAGGTATTGTGTCTTTCGAAAATATTGAAGAGGCAATTAAGTGGGTTACAGAACAGTTAAAAAACGATTCTAGTACTTAAATATTCAATACATTATATTATTAAGACATAGTGTCTAAATAATTACTTAAATCATCTAGAGCACCATCCCAGAATTGTTCGTAAAACTTTAACCATTGATTTACTTCTTTCAAAGGATTAGCATTGGCCTGGCAGAAACGCTCTCTTCCTTTGGTATCTATATTAATCAAACCTGCTCCTTCTAGGGTTTTTAGGTGTTTGGTAATACCCTGGCGACTAATATCGAATTGACTTGATATCTGAGTTATAGGTAGGGCAGTAGTTGCAACCACCAAAGCGTGAAAAATTTCACGTCTGGTGGGATCAGCAACAGCTTTTAATATTGTGGTGATTCTATCCTGCATGAACCATTTGTTTAAGGTAATCGGTTAATCCCGAAATACAATTATCCCATCCACCATTAAAACTATTAAACATTTCAACAGCAGTTTCTCCTTTGTAACCAGAAATTCCAGAATGCTCCAGGTATAATTTAGTACCTCCTTCGGTTTCTTCTAATACCCATTTAACTGTAGTTTCTATTGGTTTTTCTGTTACAATCCACGAATATACTAAAGTATAAGGATTTGCTTGTTTTACCTCGCCTTTTATAGGAGAGCAATCTTCTCCAGAAGAGTTAAAGATATACTGATATCCTTTTTCGGCTTTAAAATCTGCTTCTATAAACCAGGTCGAAATCTCTTTGGCATCGGTTATAGCGTTCCATACTTTATCAATAGGGTGATTAAGTATTTTCTCTTTGATTATTACATCTTTCATATGTATTAAGTTTTTAGATTAATATGCAACTGTATGGTTGCAAATATAAGTAAATATATTCAATATGCAACTTTTTGGTTGCTTAAAGAGATGAACCACCATTAGATCAATCACATTTATAGAAAAACAATTGTCTAATTATTAAAAATAGAATATTTTGTGTGTATGGAAAGTATAATTAATTATTTTGAAACGATACCATCATCTCATCGTAGTTTAATTTTAGTAGGAGGGATTACTTTTTTCTGGGGTATAGAATATGCCGTGCCTTTGTTTAAATTCAATTATAAAAAGTTTAAACATGCATGGCCCAATATATTTTTTACACTAACAACTATAGTTATCAATTTTGTATTGGCTTTTATATTACTTAAAACCAGTGATTGGACAGTAGTTAACCAATTTGGAGTATTACAATGGTTAGCATTACCATTATGGGCTACAATAATACTTGGTATTGCTTTACTGGATCTAATAGGGGCCTGGTTGGCACATTATGTTCAACATATCATAAAACCATTATGGATGTTACATCTTGTACATCATACAGATAATCATGTAGATACCACAACAGCTAATAGACACCATCCAGGAGAAAGTGTTATTCGATTTTTGTTTACCACTCTGGCCGTATTTATTGTGGGAGCGCCTATAGGTATAATCATGTTGTATCAATCTTTATCTGTAGTATTATCTCAATTTAATCATGCTAATATATCTTTACCAAAAAAGGTAGATGATATGATAAGTTGGATTATAGTTTCTCCAGATATGCATAAAGTACACCATCATTATGTATTGCCTTATACAGATACAAATTATGGTAATATCTTTTCTATCTGGGATAGAATTTTTGGCACTTTTGCCAAAATACGAAATGAGGACTTGATATATGGGGTAGATACCTATCCAGATGTGGATTCAAATGCAAATGTGGGTAAATTATTAAAACTCCCTTTTTCAGGATATCGAGCACCTACAGGAGCAAAGTTTAAATCCAAAAAATCATAATCTAATTCGCTAAAATAGAAATTCATGAATGTTATACCCTTTATTTGTTGTTTTATCATTTCAACAGGGCTTTTTGCACAAACTAAAAGTCCAATTCTGGATTTTGAACCGGATCAGGACTATGATAATATATTAGTTAAGAAAGTGTATAGCGATACACATACTTCGACTTTTGTAATATGGATTAAAAAGAATGTCAAACCTCATAAACATATAAAACATACCGAACAGGTATTAGTGTTAGAGGGTAAAGCAAGTGTACAATTAAATGATAAAGAAATTATAGTACAAAAAGGGGATTGGGTTACTATACCCCAACAAACTATACATGCAGTAAAAGTCTTATCCAAAATACCATTGAAAGTAATTTCTGTGCAAACCCCCGAATTTAAAGGAGAAGATCGGGTGTTTATAGAGTAATATTAATGTGCTTAAAACACAAAATTTTCATAAAATGAACCTACTGTATTCAATTAAAAAGTATTTTGAAAACTAAAGCGGTTGTAAAAATATTTAGTATGCGACAACAACGAGTACAGTTTTTGGTTTTGTCAGTTTTAATATTGATAGTAGAGATGAGTTATGCCCAATACAAAAAAACAGATTGGGAAGAAAGAGATACCTGGATGAATGTACCAGAAATCTTTAAACTTGCAGAAGTAGAACAAGGTAATGCAGTTGCAGATGTTGGTTGTCACGAAGGGTATTTTACGATGCATCTGGCTCAAAAAGTAGGAGAATCAGGAAAAGTCTATGCGGTAGATGTAAGAGAAGATAGGATCGAAAAATTAAATAAACACATTACAGATCGTAAGCTTAGAAATATAAAAACTGTAGTTGGAGATTATGATAACCCTAAATTACCAAATGAAACACTAGATGTAGTTGTTGTAATGGATACATATCATGAGATGGATGATTACATGGAAATTCTTGATCATATAAAAAAATCTCTTAAACCAGGAGGAAGGATTGTTATCATTGAAAAATTTAAAGAACATATGCTCAATACATCAAGGGCAGAGCAGACAGAAGCACATACGTTATCTCCAAAATATGTGAAAAAAGAACTACAAAAAGCTGGATTTTCGATCACTGAAGAAATTAAGGATTTTGGGAAATGGAAAAATGAATCCGATAAAACAATATGGGTTTTAGTAGGAGTAAAACATAACTAATTTTATCTAACTAGATTACTATTGCATATCTATCTTTGATTGTTTTATAAGCTCTTCGTATTTTTCTATAGCGTTTATTATGGACTTAAACTGTCTATAATCTTCTTTTGTGTCGATTGAGGTGTTGACTGTTAGTACTTTTCCTATTCCGCTTTTCGGATTAAAAAACATATATGTTCCAGTTCCTGGATCACTACCAGTATGCCCTATATAACCAGCAGGAGTTATTCCCATAAAAATACCACTATTATACTCATCATTGTATGGGTTTTTTGCATTTCTATTTGGTAAATTTTCAGAAGAAAGTTGTTCCTTAAATAGTTCTGTATAACTGCTTTTATCAAGTAAAGTACCTGCTCCATAATACCCTTTAATTAATTCAATAAGATACTTGCCAAAATCGTTTGTATCTGTTAATAAACCGCCATCGGGATAAGTAATAAGAGAATATTTTGGTAAACTATCTATAGAACTGGCATAGAGCACAGAGTGATTATCCATTTCTATAGTATCAAACGACCAGCCAGATGCATCCATTCCTAAAGGTTTTATAATATATGTCTTGGTATATTCATCATAAGGAATTCCTGTTGTACATTCAATAATGTAAGCAGCCAATGTAGCTCCTACATTGCTATACTTAAAAATAGCTCCAGGTATATTCTTTATATAATTTCTTTTTCGATACCACTCTTGATCTTTTACAAGTGTCTTTTTTACAAAATCAGATATGGTCATTTTTTCATCCGGATCATTAAAAATTCTATACTGTTTTTTTAATATGCCTTTACCAAAATCAGAATTGTTTTTCAGTATGTAAGATTTATCATAATATTTTGTATCCAGAATAGTAGAAGTATGCGTTGCCAAATGCCGAATTGTAATAGGTACTTTTGGGTAATGAGGGTTGATAACACTAAAAGGTAAATGCATATTTATGGGATCATCAAGATTTAATTTTCCTTGTTCCTGGGCTTTCATTAGAGCAATACCAATTAATGTTTTAGAAACCGAAGCTATATTTTGTATAGTATTGGTGGTGTATTTCTTTTGTTTTGATACATCTGCATATCCAAACCCTTTTTTATATAGAACAGCATCTCTATTTACAATAGCGACAGAAAAACCGTTAATATACCCTTGTTTTTGTAGCGTATTTAATTCACAGGTCAAAGAGTTAATGTGCTCTTCATTATCATTATTTTGTGCATAAATCTGGTTTAACACAAACAGGGCTATTATTAGAATTATCTTTATCATGTATTAGAATATTTTCTACCACAAATCAAAAAATAAAATAAGTATCAAGCGTTCCAATGGATACATTGAACCCTTTTTTATAAAAATAAAGAAGGATTACAAGTTATTTTTATATGCTGAAGGAGAAAACCCTGTTTCTTTTTTAAATATCCTGTTAAAACTGGTTTTGGAGCTAAAACCACATTCATAGGCGATTCCTAAAAGAGTGTAATTGGCATACTCTTTTGAATTCATTTTTTCTTTTACTGCTTCTACACGATATGAATTAATTATAACATAAAAAGAAACATTCATGTATTGATTTAAAAGGGCAGAGAGTTTTTTGTCGGTTGTTGGTATAAGCTGGGCTAATTTAATAAGAGTAAGCTCTTCATCCAGATATGGTTTTTCATTTTTTAGTACCTGTTCTAACTTTAATCTTAGTTCAGAAAGTTCTGCATTAGTCGAATTTGATAAGTGATGAATGCGTTCTTTTTTGGTAGTTTCAGGAGTATCTTCATGGATTAAAAAATCGGGTAACAATACTTTTGATTGGTTTATACCATAATAACCTAGATAAGAAATGAGGAATATCATTGCTATCACAGGTATATAGCTATAGTCGAAATCCTCGTAATCAAAAATATGTTGATATAGCAATAGTATCAAATCAATACTAATAACTATACTACTTCCTACCAATAGGTGCTTAATCCACCCAAAATCTTTTTCTGTAAGGTTTGAATAGTTAGCTTTCATAGCTTTCCTGTATCTGGAAAACAGTTTGAATGATAAAAATAGATAGGAAAGAGTATATAAATTGGCTAGTTCTGCTTCTATGATGGAGTGTTCGAAATAAAAATCTAAATAATCAAAAATTGTTTTTTCAACTATGTCTGATATTAATTCAGGAATTGAAATAAACCCAAGATAAATACCGAAAGGGATAAAATGTATTATGGTACTCTTAATTAGTTTTTCCTTTTTAAGGAACAAGGATTTGATATATAAAAACAATAAAGGGCCTATTAACCACTGTGTAGTATCAAAAGGAACAAAACTGATATGTTGTAATACATCAATATCATGTAAATCAGCATAAAAAAATATAGAAACAAATAATAAAAAAACAAATAAAATGGTAAGCAGGTACTTTGGTACTTGTTTTTCCTTTGATTTTATCAATAAAAATAGAATTAAAACGGTAATAGTAATACCAACTACTAAGATAAAATCCAGAATTAAGGTCATTCATTCATTTTTTTATTAATCTTTTTACCAGAGATTGATCTGATTTTTAATATAGACTACTATAAATAATTAATGTTACTATCATGTTATATCGAATAGTAGATATGACTTACCGCTTGATCATCTATATTTCACCAACGTGGATAGCACTTAGTTCTCTCATTTCTTGTTCGGTATATATTCTTGATTTGATTACAAAACGAATTCCCATAGGAATTTCGAGTGAAAAACTAGACCCTCTACCTTTTACAATATCTATAGTTAATTGTGTATGTTTCCAATATTCAAATTGGTCTTCAGACATATAAAAGTCACAACCATGGATATTGCCCAGCCAGATGTCTGTTTCATTAATCATCAATTCTCCTTTTTGAAAACACATCGGGGAGGAGCCATCGCAGCATCCTCCGCTTTGATGAAACATCAGCTCCCCGTGTTTTGCAGTAAGGGTATCGATTACAGCTTTTGCTGCATCGGTAATCTTAATACGTGATATCATTTTTTTCATTTTTTAGAAAAAGCCCATCGCTTTTTTATCGTAAGATATGAGCATATTTTTAGTCTGGCGATAGTGATTAAGCATCATTTTGTGGGTTTCTCTACCAATACCAGATTTTTTATACCCTCCAAAAGGAGCATGTGCTGGATAGGTATGATAGCAATTTACCCAAACACGACCTGCCTGTACTGCTCTCGAAACCTGATAAGCCTGGTGAGTATCGCGAGTCCATACTCCAGCACCTAATCCATATAATGTATCGTTAGCTATCTCAATAGCTTCTGCCTGATCTTTAAACGTAGTAACACATGCTACAGGACCAAAGATTTCTTCCTGAAATACACGCATTTTGTTATTTCCTTTTAGAAGCGTAGGTTGTATATAATACCCATTTTCGAGCCCTTCGATATAGGCAGATTCTCCTCCTGTTAATACTTCGCACCCTTCTTCTTTTCCAATAGAAAGATAGTTTAGTATTTTTTCATATTGATCATTAGAAGCCTGAGCTCCCATCATCGTTTCGGGGTCTAATGGATGCCCTAATTTAATAGCTTCTGTACGTTCAATAACACGTTCTATAAATTGGTCATATATACTTTCCTGAATTAAAATTCTAGAAGGACAAGTACATACCTCTCCTTGATTAAGAGCAAACATTACTGCTCCTTCTAAAGATTTATCAAAAAACTCATCATCGGCCTCCATAATACTTTCAAAAAAGATATTTGGCGATTTTCCTCCAAGCTCCAGAGTTACCGGAATAATATTTTTTGATGCATATTGCATGATAAGCTGCCCTGTAGTAGTTTCCCCTGTAAAGGCTATTTTATTAATACGTGGACTTGATGCTAACGGTTTACCTGCTTCAACTCCAAAACCATTTACTACATTAAGAACACCAGCAGGAAGTATCCCTTCGATAAGTTCCATTAAGATCATAATCCCTACAGGAGTTTGTTCTGCTGGTTTTAAAATAACACAGTTTCCGGCAGCCAATGCTGGGGCAATTTTCCAGGTGGCCATTAATAAAGGGAAATTCCATGGGATAATTTGCCCAACAACTCCCAGAGGTTCTGGTACATTTATAGATACCGTATTGGCGTCGAGTTCACTAACCGAGCCTTCTTCGGCACGAATTACTCCTGCAAAATATCTAAAATGATCAATCGCCAGCGGAAGATCTGCAGCAAGAGTTTCGCGTAATGCTTTTCCATTATCCCAAGTTTCTGCCCGAGCTAATACTTCTAGATTTTCTTCTAATACTGTTGCAATTTTTAATAAACAGTTACTACGAAATGTGGCAGAAGAATTGTTCCACTCTGGTGCAGCTGTCCATGCAGCGTCAATTGCAAGTTCTATATCCTCACTGGTAGAACGAGCCACTTTGGTAAAACTAACCCCGTCAACCGGAGAGATGTTTTCAAAATATAGGCCTTTTACTGGTGAGGTCCATTTTCCTCCAATATAATTATCATATTGGTCCTTAAAGTTTGGTCTTTCCATTTTACTTTTAGGGGATGCTTGTGAGATACTCATAATTTTAGATTTAAAGGTTTTTAAGTAATAAAATGTGTGTTTATTGTCTACATGTGTAATGTGTTGACAAGAAGAGATCTATCCTTAAATATACGGCATTTTGATCATATTACTTTAGCGAACACTGTTAATATTATTGTAGATTTTTGAGGAGTATAACACCCATATATTTATGGGGTGTTTACCTTATGTTTTATAGTGATAAAACCCTGTTTTACAAATGATTGCGTAAGTATTTTTATGTAATTAATAATTAAAACACAAAAAAAGATGAAAAGTAATCAAAGAGTGGGAAGAGGGGCAGTAAGATTATCAATCCCAGCAAAAGTTGCATATGATGCAAAAGCCTTTCAAAATAGTATTTATGAGCTGTTAGATGAATTGGGATGTCCAAAATGTTTCTCTGGAGTAGATTGCTATTTTCAGACGATTAGAGATTATGTTTTAGACCCGAGAGAAAATGTAGTTTCACGATCACTGGCTTTTAGAGATCCTTCTCCACAACCTAGTAAATTAATAGCAACAAAAACTTTAAATGTTGGGGTATCCCCGGCAGTATCTTATGATATTGGTAAGATTGATGAAGCTATAAAAAGTATTTTTGAAGAAATAGGATGCCTGGCATGTTGTTCGGGGAATGACATATTTTTCCAAAACCAGTTTGATTTTAATTTTTAAAACAAATCATGGGTGTAATTGAAAAAACGCTAGAGTTAGAATGCCTACCGCAATTAGGGGTAGGCATTATTTACTCGCCTACAGTGGCCAATATCAATTTTCCTAATGGATTAATTGATACGTTCGAAGTAGAACCTCAAACATTATGTATCAGAGATGAAAATGACAATTTGAAGGTGCCAACAGAAGTTTTTGAAGAAATAGATAAATTACCATATCATAAATTGGTGCATAGTATAGGAGCACCTGTAGGAGGGAGTTTACTACCAAAAAATGATCAGTTAGAATTAATTAAGTATACTACAACTCTTTTTGATAGTCCCTGGGTAACAGAACATCTTAGTTTTAATGCCACTACCGAATTTAATACTGGTTTCTTTCTTCCGCCTTGCCAGACAAAAAAGGGATTGGAGTTAGCCATACGAAACATAAAGTATCTTCAAGATAAAATAGGAAAACCTATTGCTATTGAGACTGGAGTGAATTATCTAAAACCCAATAGTCATGAGATGAACGATGGAAGTTTTGTTGCAGAATTATGTAGAGAAACAGGATGTGGGATATTATTAGATATCCATAATATTTTTGCCAATCAATTAAATGGTCGTCAAAGTATTACAGACTTCTTAAAAGAAATACCGTTAGAACATGTGGTAGAAATGCATATAGCAGGAGGAACCGAATTAAATAATTTATGGATGGATTCTCATTCTGGACCTATAGATAAAAGGTTACTTGCTATAACAAAAGAAATTTTACCAGATCTTACTAATTTAAAGGCTGTTACTTATGAAATTTTTGATTCTTATATTCCCGTAGTTGGTGATGCTCTTATTATTTCTGAAATGGAAAAAGTAAGAGAGCTTTGGGAAAACAGAAAAGAGCAATATCATATTCTTGAAGAAGAAAAATTACCCAAGACAGTATGTAATATCCAAAAACTTAATCAGGAATTTGATCCTATCACATGGGAAAATATGCTGGGTAATCATGTTATTGGCCGAGTAGATGAACATAATGTACTAAAAAATGAAGAAAGAATTAAAATATATCAAAAGCTAATAAAAGAGTTTAGAGCTTCTATGGTAGCTCGAATTTTTAAACTTACAACACGATATATGATGTTGGTGTTAGGGATGGAAGTATTTGCTGCCATTCTTAATGATTTTTGGAAACATTACCCTCCAGAACAACTAAGTTATAAAGAAGCCAAAAATTTTGCAGCTTATCTAATACATAAGGACTATAAACTTCCTTGGTTAGATCGATTACTTAACTATGAAGTTGCTGTACTTGATACTCTAATGGATGAAACTCTTAGAGTAGTTGTTTTTGATGCAGATCCGACCCCAATGTTTAATGCTCTTTCTCAAGGTAAATTACCAGAAAAAATAGGAGAGTTGGGAGATTATGAAGTCGAAATTACCCCCGAAACCTCTACAACGAACTGGATGGTGATATAGTAAAAACAGAGAGGCTATATAGTGTATTTGTAGTAATTATTTTGTGTCGTTTTTTATATTGTTTTCTACAAGAAAGGATTAATAGGAGCTTTCTCTAAAAACAAAGAAAATAACGTTTCTACTTAATTCTCACGAATTTAGTACCTTTAGGTTTGATATTTATTACACGATATCATTAAAACCTAAATATTAACTCAATTTAAATTACTCTTAAAACCAATGAAAAAAAACATCATGTTAATGCTGTTGGTGTATTGCACCATGAGCATTTCTCTTTTTGCGCAAAAAAGTAATAAAGAGCTCGCCAATGAATACCTGAACCTAAAAGGTGAAGTAATTTTTAGCTTCACAATCAATAACAAATCAGAATTAAGTACTATTACCAAAGAATTAGCTATTGTTCATTTTGATGAAAATACCAATAGTGTTAAAGTAATGGCGAATAAAAGCCAGTTTTCTTCTTTCTTACAAAAGAATGTTCCTTTTACCCTCACTTCAGAAGATAATATCATTGGATATAGAACTATGACTTCTGATTTAGCGATAAAAGCTGCTACATTTCCACTTACTGCATATCCAACATATGCTGATTATGTAACAATGATGAATGATTTTGCTACTAATAACCCGTCTTTATGTAAGGTAGAAAATATCGGAGCTACAGGTGAAGGAGATAAATCATTATTGTTTGTGAAATTATCAGATAATGTAAACCAAAACGAGCAAGAACCTCGAGTAATGTATACTTCTTCTATGCATGGTGATGAGATCGCAGGATATCCTATGATGCTTAATCTTATTGATTATTTACTAGGAGCTTATAGTAATACTAGTCACCCAAAACATGCCGAGATCAAAACCCTGTTGGATAATAATGAGGTATGGATTAATCCACTGGCAAATCCTGATGGTACATATCGTAATAGTGCAAATAACACATCTGTTGCTAATGCTACCCGAGGAAATGCTAATAATGTAGATTTAAATAGAAATTACCCTGATCCAGATGATGGAGCACATCCAGATGGTAACAGTTATCAGACAGAAACTGTTGCTTTTATGAATTTTGCTGATACCAAACATTTTGTATTGTCTGCTAATTTTCACGGAGGAATAGAATTAATCAACTACCCATGGGATACATATGCAGGAGCACATCCCGATGAGGATTACTTTATTTATGTATCTAAAGAATATAGAGATCACTGTCAGGCGAATAGTCCTTCAGGATATTTTACAGGACAAAATAATGGTATTACAAACGGGTATGCCTGGTATGAGGTACAAGGAGGTAGACAGGATTACCAAATATATAATCAGAAAGGAAGGGAAGTTACTGTTGAACTGTCAAACAATAAAACTCCTGCAGCTAGTCAATTAGTAAATTATTGGAACTATAATAGAGAAGCACTTCTGGCATTTTTGAAACAAATAAATTATGGTATTCGCGGAGTAGTAACCGATGCATCAACCAGCCAGCCAATACAAGCCAAAGTAACTGTTGTAGGTCGTGAGAGTTATGACTCCTGGACACCCACAGAACTACCAGAAGGAGATTATTACAGACCTATAAAAGCAGGAACTTATGATATTTTATACGAAGCAGAATGTTATGAATCACTTACTTTAACCGGGGTAACAGTAGCAGACTATGCTGCAGTGGTTAAAAATGTTCAATTAACGCCTATAGGTGGAGTAGCACCAACAGGGTTAGCGGCATCAAATATACAGCCTACAACAGCAACATTGAATTGGAATGCTAATTCTGGAGCTACATATGATGTAAGATATCGTGCTACAGGAAGTTCGAATTGGACCACTTTATCTTCTAATACAAATGCAATTAACATAACCGGGTTAACCGCTACAACTCAATATGAAGCTCAGGTAAGAAGCAATTGTGCAGGAGGAGCAAGTTCTCCTTATGGTACCTTAATAAACTTTACAACTACAGCTACTCAAGCTTGTACAGGGATAAATAGTTTTCCTTATACAGAAAGTTTTGAGACTGGTTTAGGGCTTTGGACCAATGCTACTGGAGATGATATTAATTGGACACGAGATTCTGGAGGAACCTCTTCATCTTCAACAGGACCTTCGGCGGCTCAAGACGGTACTTTCTATTTATATACCGAAGCATCTACAAATGTTACACCGCCAGGAAGCCCCAATAAAACAGCACTTCTTAATAGCCCTTGTATTGATTTGGCAACTCTTTCTGGTATTTCTTTAGAATTTGGATATCATATGTATGGATCCAATATGGGAAGTATGGAAGTCTTAGTGAGTACAGATGATGGAGGTAATTATACATCATTATGGACAAAGAGCGGGGATCTGGGGAATAGTTGGAACCAAGGAACAATCGATCTTACTGCATACGCCGGATCGGTCATAAAATTACAATTTAAAGGTACTACAGGAACAAGTTTTAGAAGTGATATGGCAATAGATAATATTAGCATAAAATCTTCTGCTCCCGATACAGAAGCTCCTTCTGTACCAACTGGACTCACAACATCGTCGGTTACTTCGACCACTATTGGGTTATCCTGGAATGCTTCGACAGATAATATAGGAGTATCGGGATATGAAATATACCAGGGAGCTACTTTGGTTACTACAGCAACAAGTACCAGCTATACGGTTACTGGGTTGACTCCTAATACTAGCTATACTTTTTCTGTAAAAGCTAAAGATGCAGCAGGAAATATTTCTTCATCAAGTAATACAGCTAGTGCAACTACATCTGATACTTCAATTACATATTGTGATTCTAAAGGAAACAATGTAAGTTATGAATATATCGATTATGTGGGATTAGGTGGTATTGCAAATACGACAGCTGCAAATGCAGGGTATGGAGATTTTACCAATTTAATTGCAAATATCGGAACAGGAACAAATACAATTGTAGTAAGTGCCGGTTTTGCAAATACAGCATATAGAGAATATTGGAGTATATGGATTGACTATAATCAAAATGGGACTTTTGATGCTGCTGAGCAGATTGTATCAAATTTATCTAATAGTAGTGCTAATCAATCTTTTAATTTTGATGTTCCTACTACGGCTGTGGCAGGTAATACAAGAATGCGTGTATCTATGAAATACAGTACAGCATCTGGACCATGTGATACCTTTACCTACGGAGAAGTAGAAGATTATACTGTAAATATTAACACTGCTTTACTTTCTAAAGGAGATGAACCTTCTTTGGTAAATGATTTGGTATTGTATCCAAATCCGATAAAAGATGGGGTGTTATTTGTAAAAAATATAAATCAAAAAAATGTATCCTTTAGAATTGTCAATTATATGGGGCAAATGGTAATGCAAGATCAATTATCGCAAGATAAAATCAATGTAGCACGTTTATCTAATGGAATGTATTTTTTAGAGGTGAATACGGGTAACAAAACAATTACCAAAAAGTTTATTATAACTAAGTAATTTTTATCTACATAATAAAAGCTTCCGGAAAATTTACTTCCGGAAGCTTTTTTGATTAAACCTGTTTGGTTTTTTGATTGAAGTATTGATTGTATTTATATTCGTTTCAATTCAATGTTTCTTATGCTATAACTAACAGTTAGTAATACTATTGATAGGATAGCAGTGCTGATGAGGTAGTTGTATTGATGATGTACCCCACCAAAATAGTCTGTAAATGGTATTGTATTAATATTGGCATAGGTGATCATAAAGAATAAGATTTCAAATAATTTCTTTCCTTTGGTTAAAATCCCAGTTAGAACAGCAAGCGAAACAATAAAAACCCCACCTAGTACAATAGAAGTAACATGCATAAAATCGAGCAGTATCATATACCTTAATAATAATGGTAAAGCAAGTAAAAGAGCCAATAGTATTCCAGATAGCACTTGAGACAACAAGAGCCTTTTAAGCGGTTGGTATGAAGCATAAGTAAAGAAGTGTGTACTAAATATTCGCTCTTTGGTTACTAATGAAGACCATCTGCTTACTTGTAAGAACCATAGTATTGGTAATATCATTTGATGAGCAATAGATAGAGGAGCAAAACATAACGCCAACATACCCGCAATATTTAGTATCCATAACCATTTATGCCCACTTCGTACGAGTAATACAAATTCAGTTTTTATAAGTGGCAATATTTTAAATGAGAGAGAAACTTTTGGAAGTTTGGAAATATCAATATCATTATCAATTTTGGTTTGTAAGAGTGCTTTCTTATTTTTTAATTGAAAACGTTCTTTAACTTTAAATCTATGAAAAAACAAAGAGGCAAGGCCAAGTAAAAGGATTCCGAAAATGATCCACCCCACACGACTTAAAATATAACCTATAGGAAAATTAACTCCATCAAAAAGAAAATGATTAGCTTCGGATACATTTCCTAATACGAATCCAATGTTTAATCCACCTAAATCTTTATGACCCACTATATTTCTTACTGTTTCTTCCATTTGAGATGTGATGATCTTAGTGCCAAATGCATCCAAATAAAAATTCTTTGAAGTATCACCAAGCTTATGCAAAGCCATTATCGAAAAAAGAAAGAAAAAAAGAACATTCTGAAGTATAGATTTTTGAATCAAAAAAACTTCAAATAGCACGGCTAGTACCGAAATAAAAAACAACGATGGAATGACAATGATACTGTATGGGGTGATAAATTGAAGTATTTCAAAAGAAAACCCGTCATTGTATAAAAAGAATAGTACAATGCTCATTATAAATATAATAAACGCTATAGTGCATAAGACTAAAAAGTTACTAATTGTTTTAGATAGCAGGTATCCAAAATTTGAAACTTTTGTGGTAGCTATGATCTGACCTACTTTACTATTGATATCATTTTTAATTGTACCGTTAACAAGGTAAAAACCAACTAAAGAAAGAAAAATACTGGTCATAAGAGCTGTTACATAACCTATCCAGGAGGAGTTATAAAAACCTAGATAATCTCCGATTCGAATAGTGGAGTAACTCGCACCCGGAGCTGGGATAAATGAATACGCTACAGCAAGACTAATGCATAGTGTAATTAAAAAAGCATAGCTACGAGTACGTTGTAAATAATCTGATTTTATTATCGTTATAAAATTTTTCATAAGTCGATTGTGTTATTTTTTAGTAGTATACAGATAAGCATCCTCTAAGGTTGCTTCACATGGTATTGCTGATTCTATTAATGTGTCTGAGATGTATCGTACGATAACGGCCTCTTTTTTACGAATAGTATTTAATATAATATGATGATTTTTGAAGTTGGACACTTCCTCTTTGTTCATTGTTATTTCAAATACTTTGTTTTTTACTGTATCGATAATAGTTTTTTGATTTCCCTGGCATAATAGTTGGCCTTCCTTCATTATAGCTACCTGATCCGCTATGGTATCAATATCAGAAACAATATGTGAAGACAAAATAACAATACAATCATTGGCTAATTCTGAAATTAAATTTCTAAAACGTACACGTTCTTCTGGATCCAAACCAACGGTTGGTTCATCAAACAGTAATATTTTAGGATGATTAAGTAATGCCTGGGCAATCCCGATACGTTGTTTCATTCCTCCAGAGTAATTTCCAATAGGTTTTTTGGCTACTTCGGTTAAGTTTAATCCTTCTAGAAGAAATGCAATTCTTTGTTTTAACTGTGTTCCTCCGATACCTTTTAGTGCAGCCATGTATTCTAAGAATTCGTAAGCATTCAGGTTGGGGTATACTCCAAAATCCTGAGGTAAATATCCTAATTGTTTGCGGATATAATTTGGATCTTTTACAACATTGTTTTTGTTTAATAAAATACTTCCATTTGATGGTTTACTAATAGTAGCAATCATTTTTAATAGTGTGGATTTTCCTGCACCATTAGGGCCAAGTAATCCCAAAATACCATTCTCTATGTTTAGGGAATATTCTTTTAATCCATATTTATTGCTGTTGTATCTTTTGGATACGTTTTGTATATCTAATTTCATTTCATGATTGTTTTAGTGGTTTGATATATTTTTTATGATTCACCTTTTTAGATTGCGACAAAAGTTTTTATCATGCTAATAATAAATAGTACAATAAGAAGGCATAAGTTTACTATTGATTCCATGTTGATTGATTTTTGAATTAACACTTCAAAAGTGAGGGTAACTCAATACATTAAAAAGAAAGAATGATCAATGTGCCGGATTTAATGATCAATAGTACAAAAGCTGAGTTTGTTCCCTTCATCAGTATATTGAAGACGTTTACAATCAAAAGAACTCCTTTGATCATTAATATCTGTGTTTTAGAAGCATTTTCTAGTATTTTTGAGAACATTTAAAGAAAAAATATGTCCAAATTAGATCGATGGATAGATAATCGTTTTGTACAGAATCTTGTAGTATGGCTTTTTACTACATTAATTCTCACGATGTCTATTCAGTCAGAAAACAGGTTTCTTACTGCTGTATGGGCAACACTATATCTAATTGTTCCTGTATATATAAACAACCTAAAAATACTGCCACTATTTAACAGGAAAAATAAACTTTTGGGAATTGGACTTTTTTGTCTAAATGCTTTTTTGTTTAGTAGTATAGCTGTTTTTTTTATGAGTAAACAGTTTGAGAAATTCGAATGGTCGATGCTATACAATCTTTTTTCTGTAATGGTATTGGCCTTATTATTTAGCTCTGCGATAAAGATTGCAAAAGATAGTTTTACTCGTAGGCAAGAAATAAAGGATGCCGAACTAAAACTATTGAAAGCACAGTTAAATCCACACTTTCTGTTTAATACATTAAATAATTTATACGGCTTATCTGTTGTGAATTCTGATAAATTACCAGGTTTAATGTTAAAGCTTTCAGATTTATTACGATATAGCTTATATGATACCAAAGAGCAATTAGTGCCTTTGCAAAAAGAAATTCAATATTTACAAAATTATGTGTCTTTAGAACGTATACGCTTAGAAGATAAAATAGAGATAGTGTTAAGTACTTCTGGCGAAATGAGTACTTTAAATATCGCTCCAATGCTTTTGATTGTGTTTGTAGAAAATGCTTTTAAACATTTGGGAGTATCTAAAAAAGGAGAGAGTAGAGTAGTGATTACTACTCAGATAATCGAAGACGAATTATGGTTTAGTTGTGTAAATACAGCTGATTATAAAAGTCATAATGAATCTGATCTTGAAAAGGGGAAAAGTGGTATTGGTTTGCAAAATGCAAAAAAACGATTGACACTGATATATCCAGACAGACATACCTTGAATATTAATAAAAAAGAAGAAGAGTTCGAAGTTCAATTAACCTTAAAACTATAAATGGAGATTTTAAAATGCATTATTGCAGATGATGAGCCGATTGCTCGTCAGATATTAGAAAATTATATTGAGCAAATCCCTAATTTAGAAGTATTAGCATCTTGCAAAGATGCTTTTGAGGTTATGAAAATTCTTCAAAATCAATCTGCAGATGTTCTTTTTTTGGATATAAATATGCCAAAATTATCAGGATTAAGTTTATTGAAAACAATGCAGAAACGACCAGATGTTATTATTACAACCGCATATCCAGAGTATGCTATAGAAGGATTTGAATTGTCGGTAACTGATTATTTATTAAAACCGTTTTCACTAGAACGTTTTATCCAGGCGGTTACAAAAATTCAGAAAAAAAATGTAACCGATACTACCGTAGTACACCTTTCAGAAAAGGAAGAAATAACCACTTCAGTTTTTGTGAAAAGTGATAAGAAATTGATTAAAGTACCTTTTAAAGATATTCAATACATAGAAGCTTATGGTAATTATATTAAGATTTTTACCGACACTATGATTTTAACTCCCAATACATTATCAGACTTTTTTGAGAAACTGCCTAAAGAAGATTTTATAAGAATTCATAAATCGTATGTTATTAATTTTAATGAATTAAAACTAATAGATGGGAACCAGTTAATACTTAATAATACTACTACTTTACCTATTGGTAAATCCTATCGAAAACTGGTTTTAGATAAAATAGACGGGATGTAGGTTATTTACTTGATACTAAACTTTAGTTTATGCGCTTTAGACAGATGGAGAGTATTTTTAGTATCAGTGATTTCACTATCAAATAATCTGTCTAAATTGTTTCCTGCTAAATCTTCAATGTGAGCGTCAAACAAAATTTTGTAATTCCCTTTTTCCCAAGGGTTTGATGGTGTAAAGGATAAAATTGATTCGTGATCGGTATATTGCCAGTTTCCATCAATTTTTTCTTCTTTTGCGTTTATAACAGTAACACTATTTTGTATACTACCATAATCTAAAGACTCATGACATAAAATTAATAAACGGGATTTAGAATTCACTTTTGGAGACTGTATTTTCCATGAATTAACATCAGGTTTTATACGATCGGCAATAGTAACCTGAAATGAGTGTGTAAAATTACCCTTCATAGATATCCCATTTGTGTCTTTCAATTTTTTTAAAACCACAAGTTTATATGTGTTTTTATTTTTAAAAACCGAACCTAATTGCCTATTAGGTATTAAATCTCGTTTTTGACGCCCAGGTTCTATCCAAATGGTTAACAGCTTTCCATGATCACTAATGAGCGCATTCTCTAACGATAAAGCAGCTCTGGGCAATGTATCTCCTATAGCATTTATGAATCGAATGTGGTCATAAATATGAGTTTCGTTGATAGGGTGAGAGAATTGAATATACCATTTTAAAAGGTTAGAAGGAAGAGTTTTTGCTGAAGGGTAAATAGACGTTACAGAAAGATATTTGTATTCTTCAGGAATATCGAGTGCGAAATATTCTATAGTATCGCCATATACTAATGTATATTTTTGCCCCCATCCAAAGGGTGTTAGTGGAGTAAAACGTAGCGCTGTTTTTTCATCGATCAGTTTACCTAACACCTGATTTACATTAGAAAGCTCGTCTTTAGGAACCTCACCTCTATAGATATGGAAATTTCCCGATGTTTTTACTTCTTTTTTTACAGTAACATATTCTTTATTAAAAGTAAATTCTGAAGATGTTTGAGAATAAACCTCCAGAACAGTAAAGAATACTATTAATACAAAAAGTATCGAGTTTTTCACTTTACTAACCGATAATATAAACCATAGCAGTGCTATTATTTCTCGAGCCACCAGCTATTTCCTTTTTTTAGAGTAAGATTTCCACTAGATTCTCTTTGAACGATAAGAAAACCAGTACCTCCAAATTTGTCTAACTGTTGTACATTAACAAAAGGTAGGTTTACATAATCTACTCCTTCTGCAGCCCCTTTTTTAACAACCGGAGTAGTTAGAGAACCATTGTAGGACTCAAGATCAGTAAAATCCATTTTCATAAGAGGTCTGTTATTATTGGCTATAAGTAAGTATCGTTGTCCACCGTTTTTAATTTCTACCATATCTACAGGGCTGTTACCACTTCCTAATTCTGCAACGGTTCTACCTTTATTATGTTCTCCGGGTTTAATGCTATTCATAGGGAAAATAACAAGAGGAGTACAGGTATAGCCAGCAATGATATGAGAGCTACCTTTTATTTTGGTGGGGATAAATGCTTTTATAGGAGCATGAGTTTCATATTGACCGTGCGCAGCATGATAAATCTCTAATGAACCATAATCTTGTTTATCTGTGAAAGGAAAATCAACTGATCTAAAAGTAGAAGCAAACTCTTTATTACTTAAACCAGAAAGCAATACTTTACCAGAAGTATACTTGATATCTGCAACTGCCCACTTACGAAGTTTTCGACCTCGTTTATCCTTGGCTTCTTTTTGTACAGGATCGATTAATGAAGTTTTGCTGTGAGATATATTATCTAGAGAAACTTTTTTTAATGTATTATGCTCTACACGAAACAATATCACATTACCCGAACTGTGATGAACAGAGAGGTAAATATTATCATTTTCTGGATTAACTGCCATATCTGTGATTTGTATTTGATCGATAGCAGAACCCAACATATCGGCAATTAATTTATCAAGAAAATCAATCTTCACCACGCTATTATCAACTTTTGGATGAGTACTTAGGTCTATTGCAACAATTTGTGCAGATTTACTATCACCAATAAACAAAATACCTTTTGGTCCAAATGTCATCGAATTGATAGAAGTAATCCCGGGATCACCGGTTTTAAAATCAGCTTTTAAAGAAGAATTAGCAAAGATAGGGTTTTCTAAAAAAGAGAGGATCAATAAAAGAACGAACGTTATTAATGTTTTCATAATGATTGATTTATAGAATGATCAAAGTTCCTAAATGTAGGAAAAAAGTATTATGCCTACAGTTAAAGAAATGCCAATATGAATTGTAATTTTTTAAACTATTTTAATGGCATTATTTTTGTTCCTATTCAATTCATGAGTTTGATCTTTTAGAAAGAAAGATTCTTTTTTTAGTGGTACATTATGATTGCATTAAGAAGTAAGGAATTTTTGGGAAAAACAACAGAACAATTTTCTTTTGGAAATTATGATATTTCTATGGTAAAATACCATAAACCAGTTTCAGAAGATTGGCATTCTCATGAAAAATATCACCTTTCGTTGGTCTTGCAAGGCGGCAACTTAGAATCTCGAAAGGGAAAAGATATTCAAATTTTTCCGGGAAGCATTGTGTTGTATGATAAGCTAGAGATACATCGTAATAGGCATACTGCATTTCCGTCTGAGAATTTAAATATAGAAATCGATGATTCTTTTTTTATAAAAAATGAACTGTCAACTTCGGGTTTTAGGACTTCGATTCTTAAAAATACTGCTGTTCAATTTCAACTACTAAAAATATATAAGGAATTAAAGGTAGATGATATATCTTCTTCAGATTCGATTCACTCATCGTTACTTACATTGTTTTCGGGATATACCAAGATTATTGATTATAAACCTCTTTGGGTTGATACTATTCGAGAGCTGTTATGTGATCGCTGGGACGAATTTATTACACTATCAGAGTTATCACAAAAATTACAGATACATCCAGTTACAATTTCCAGGTACTTTTCAAAATATTTTAATTGTACACTAGGAGAGTATATGCGCAGGATTAAAATTGAAAAAGCAATTTTATTTTTAAAACACACCAACAAGTCTCTTACCGAAATTACATTTCTCTGTGGTTTTTCTGATCAAAGTCATTTTTCTAAAACCTTTAAACTCTGTACTGGGTTTAAACCCAATGAATTTAGAAGAATATAATAAGAATGTACTTCAGAGGCTAATTTCATCCTATTATTCATGGATTTTTCTTTATTAATTTACATTAGGTGAAAATCACTTGCTAATAATTAATAATTCAGCTTTCATGAAACAAACAGTATTACAGAAAAGTAAAATGGTAATCGCATTTCTTTTCATTACAACATCTTTTTTTGCTCAATCTAATAATGACATCATTAAAGAAGCGCAAAAATTATTAGAAAAAAACTATATCTTCTTAGATAAAGCAAAAGAAACCAATGCTCATTTGGACGCATTGATGAAAAAAGGTTTTTTTGATAATCGATCTCCCAAAGATTTTGCCAAAGCACTCACCCAGGAATTGCGAAAAATCACAAAAGACAAGCACCTACGGTTTTTATCTCCCAGACCACCAGGACAATCAAAAAAAGATACAAAAGCTTCTTTTATACAAAACTTATCTAGATATAGACCTCCTATGCTAAGAGGATTTAAACTTATGAAATCTAATATCGGTTATATCGACCTTGCTTTTTTTGGTGGTTCTGAGGAACATTTGGAAAAAATAGATCAGGTAATGAATGATATGCTCGTTGCGGATGCTATAATTATAGATATGAGAAGAAATGGTGGTGGAAGCCCAACTACGGTAAATTATTTATCGAGCTACTTCTTTAATGAGAAGTTATTATTAAATACTATTTATTCTCGCGCCAATGATCATACTGAAGAATTATGGGTGGCAGATGTAAAAGGTGTTAAAAGACCCAAAGTACCTGTT
Organism: Aquimarina spinulae; assembly: GCF_943373825.1. NCBI lineage: Bacteria > Pseudomonadati > Bacteroidota > Flavobacteriia > Flavobacteriales > Flavobacteriaceae > Aquimarina > Aquimarina spinulae. The sequence continues at coordinate 239,961 of NZ_CALSBP010000003.1, forward strand.
TATATACTTACTAGTGATTATACATTTTCTGGTGCCGAAGATTTTTCATACACTATGCAAAGTAGAGGTAGAGCCACTGTAATAGGAGAAGTTACAGGAGGAGGAGCGCACCCAACCAGAGGTTTTTCTTTACCAAATGGGTTTAGGATTGCTATACCTTTTGCAAGAACAATAAACCCAGTTACCAAGACGAACTGGGAAGGCGTTGGGGTACAACCTGATATAAAAATATCTGCAAGTAAAGCCTTAGAAAAAGCAAAAATACTAGCATCAACACAAGCAGTGACATTTAGGGATTCATTTTTTGAACCTTTAGAAAAAACTCTTACAACTATAGAAAAAAATAAAACAACAAGCCAAGCGTCTAAAAATGATATTTACAAACAACTTGTTTTATTAACCCAAACAGGTATGATAAATGAAAGCGAAATCAATGCAATGGGGTATTATTATTTACAAAACAATAAACCACAGACAGCTTTAATTATTTTTGAATCTAATACTCAGTTATTTCCAGATTCTGCAAATGCCTGGGATAGTCTTGCAGAAAGTTATTTGGGACTAGAAAACAAAGAAAAAGCAGTTGAATACTATGAGAAGGCAATTGAAATGGATCCTAAAGGAGGAGTAGGAGAAAATGCAAGAGGAATGCTAAAAAGAATTAAGTCGCAATAGGTATATGAAATAATATATGTGATTTTATAGTGTACTACTAAAACCACAAACAAAAAGCCAAATAAGTTCTACAAATAGTAGAACTTATTTGGCTTTTTTTATTTCCAAACCAAACGTTTATATCCAGTACTTAATTAAATGTTAAGTGTGGATTCGCTAATATAGAAGAGAAGAAAAAATGAAATCATTTCTCTTTATAGTCAATAATATCTCTTATTTCTACTCCCATATAATCGGCAATTGTCTTTAGCCGCTCAAAATCTTTTACCAGATCTTTTCGCTTAACCACATAATCTCCTGCCTGTGGACTAACTCCTAAAGCTTTAGATATACCGTATACCGTTTTAGCTCCTTTACTTTTTTTAAGGAGCCTTTTTAATTTCTTATTAATCATAAAAGCAAATATACATATAACATTTGATTATTCAAATAAATTTTTATTAAAGAAATATTTGATTATTAAAAAAATGTTTGTATATTCGTAGCATACAAATTCAAATCATCGAACTATGAAACTTTTATTTGCAACAGTACTATTTTGCGTATCTATAGGAAATGCAACTCCTTCTAAAACAGAACCTGATACTGATAAAAAAGAGAAAACAGAACGTAAGAAAGAAGTTGAAAAGAAAACATCACTGAACAAAAATGTTCACTCTCTGAAAAAATGGAAAATGACGATTGAATATGTTAATGGTAATACGATATCGAAGACGATTGTTGTAAGTGAAAATTCACATCTAAGTGCATTACAAACTGCTTTTGAAGAAGCAGATAAGCACTTAAAGAATATAAAAAATGTAAAAGAATACAGTATCTCTCCTGTAACGAGTTCTTATGTGCTCTTAGCAGGTGATTAAGAATTAATCAGTAACCCCTGAACTTACCTATTTTGATAAAAAAAGAAGCCACGTTACGTAGCTTCTTTTTTTATGAACTCTACAATATACCTGTATAAGCAACACGTAATAAGATTTTTTTAGACATAAGTGATTTAGTGTGTAACTATTTTTGAACATATTCGTCATATTTTAAACGACCAAAATGTCATCAAAACTTCAACACATCATAAAGTATACCTGGATTGGTCTTGTTGCCTTATGTTTGTTGATATATTTTATTTACCCAGCCCTGTTTACAAAAGAAAAAATTGCTTCTTTTGTAGGGCAGTTTCATAAATACGCTTGGATGGCTTTTTTTTTAATACATGTGGTAAGAGGTTTCATTTTGTTACCCAGTACGCCTTTAATTTTTGCGGGTGTGTTATTATTTCCCAATGATTTAGTTTGGGTACTCATTATTTCTTTAATAGGAATTCTTGCATCATCTTTATTAATCTACTTTTTTTCGAATACATTAGGTTTTTCTAAAGTATTTGAAAAAAATAATATCAAATTTAATCTTATAGAGAATAGATTATTGAGTAAAAATGGGTATTTATATATTATCCTTTGGTCTTTTATACCGGTTGTACCTACGGATTTAATTTGTTATCTATCTGGTGCAATTAAAATTAAAATCCCTGTATTTATGGCTTCTATTTTATTAGGAGAATTAGTTTTATGTTCAATTTATATCTTTGGTAGCACATTCATCATCAATTAGAAATCAATCATAATCAAAAAATCATGTCAAACTTTTTCACAATTACTGCTTTAAAAAACCTAAAACAAACAGGAAGCTTATTTCGAAGTTCTAGAACATTAGCAAATAAACTTGTTGAACCTTTGGATAATAATAAAGATTTGGTAGTAATTGAGTTAGGTGCTGGTGATGGAATTATCACGAAGCAAATTTTAAGCAAAATAGGGGTGAATTCTTATTTACATTCCTTTGAAATAAACCTTTCATTTGTGCCTATTTTAGAGAATATAAATGATGAACGTTTAACGATACATAATACATGTGTATCTAATTTGGCCACTATTTTTTCTGAAAATAAAGTAGATTTTGTAGTGTCTTGTTTGCCTTTAGCTAATATTGAACGCACATTTAAAAAACAATTGATCGAAGATGTAAAATTTATACTTAAAGATAGCGGAAGCCTAATTCAGTATCAATATTCTAAAAAAGATTTAGAGTTCTTAAAAAATAATTTTACAGACACAAGCACAACACTTTGTATTAAAAATATTCCACCAGCGTTTATTTATAATTGCAAAAACTAAATACCATTAGTTTTTTAGAGTAATACATATTATACTCTAATTATATTTCAAAAAAACAATACATTTCTATCCATTAGAACTATAGAGCTTATAAATACGACTCTTATATGTCTGACCTATAGGTATTTTGTGCGTATTGATCAAGATTCTATTACCTTCGATAGTTTTTATTTTATCGATAGCTACAATAAAAGATTTATGAACTCGTATAAAGTTATCTTTTAACAAAAGTTCTTCTAATGATGATATTTTTTCATGACTCACAATCATATCATCATCATTAAGGTAGAGTTTGGTATAATTTCCATAGGCTTCAATAAACAAAATTGTTTCTGTAGCTATTTGGTGGTATTTTTTATCGCCCTTAATAAAGAAACGGCTTTGTTTTGCAATAGAGGATGGTTGCGTAGTGGTTGTGTTATTTTTTATAACAGTATTAATCGTTTTATTAATAGCTTTTACAAACCGTTCAAAAGAAAAAGGTTTTAATAAGTAATCCGTGATATCTAGTTCATACCCCTCTATAGCAAATTCTTTATATGCTGTTGTAACAATAATTTTAGGGGGATTAGATAGTGTTTTTAAGAACTCAAAACCCGATAATTTTGGCATATTAACATCCAAAAACATAAGATCTACCTGTTCTTTATTAAGCATTTGCATAGCCTCGAAAGCATCATAACAATTACCAACTTTTTCTAAATGCGGTAGATTATTGCAATACCCCTCGATAATACGATGTGCAATAGGTTCGTCGTCTATAATAATATATCGTATCATTGTGTATCTATCTCTAAGGTTGTTTTGTAAATAGTTTTATCTTTTTTGATAAGTAGTTTATGTTTTTTGGGATAAATAAGTTTTAATCTGTCTTTTAAATTATCCAATCCAATCCCATGTTGACCAGTTTCTTTTGGTTCTTCATAATTATTCTCGATATAAAATTTAATGGTATTGTTTTCTGTCATTAAATTAATATGAATATAAGCGTCTTTTGTTAACCGTTCTACGCCATGCTTAAACGCATTTTCTAGCAAAATGATAAACAACAAAGGTGCAACCTTATCATCTTTATCATAAGTATGATCAAATGTTATAACCACTTTTTTTTGATACCGTATTTTATGTAATTCTATATAGTTCTCTAAATATTTGATTTCCTCTTTTAAAAATACAACATCTTGCTTACCTTCATAAATAGTATATCGCATCATATCAGATAGTTTTAGCACTACTTCTGGAGCACTATCAGATTTTTCGACTGTTAAGCCATATAAATTATTTAATGTATTAAAAAAGAAATGTGGATTTACCTGGCTTTTTAATAAAGCCAACTCGGCTTTTCCTTTTTCTGCTTTCAATGTCTTTAACCATTTCCATTGCTCAAATAGCCAAAGTATAATGAGAATAGGTATAGGTAGCGTAAGAATAATGAATGCAATATCTTTTTCATCATTTAGATAAGTGTCTAAGTTTTTAGAAAACAAGCGAACATAAAAGAAATAAGATATTGCAATTGTATAGATTACTAAAATGAACAGCTTATATTTTTTAAAAAATGAAGAAAATAGCACATAAAAAACACCTAACCAGAACAATGTAATTAGAAATATAACAATGGGATTGTCAGGGATTTTCCAATAACTATCTACCGTAATGGCTACTATGAGTAAAAGTATTAGTCCAAGTATTTTGTATACTACAATTTTATTTTTTTTGAAATACCTGAATTTATAAATAGGAAGTGAGGCAACAAGCCACCAAAATGTAAAAATAACAATGACCTCTATATGATTATCTTCCGGAATTTTTATGAACCCTATATATTCTAAATATAGTATTGTAAAAAAGACCACAAAAAAACCAATTACAAAAGCTTTATATTTTTTTAGAAATGTAATCATATGTACAAAAGTACAGATGTTATAGTGTCTTGACAATAAATTTGATGAACGATACTTTTTTTTGCATAAACACTTTCTTTTTTTGAATCAACCTTACTTGTATCTATTATACATGTTTGTATTGATTTTTTTAGTGTAGTGGTCATAAAAGTTGGTTAGTGATCTCATTTCCGAATAGGTTCGTATCAGAAATCATTAATTAATCAAACCATGAACAGATTATATATTCAAAATTTATCTAAAACATATCCTAATGGAGTAAAAGCTCTGGATAATGTTTCTCTTACCATTACCAATGGGATGTTTGGCCTATTAGGGCCAAATGGAGCAGGAAAATCATCTTTAATGAGAACAATTGCTTCATTACAGGAACCTACATCGGGTACTATAACTTTTAATGACAAAGATATTGTTAATCACCCTCAGGAAATTAGAAATCATTTAGGGTATTTACCTCAAGAGTTTGGAGTATATCCTAAGATTAGTGCTCAAAATCTACTTCATCATATTGCTATTTTAAAAGGAATATCTAATAAAAGTGAATGTAAGGATCAGGTAGAAGCACTGTTACAACAAACAAATTTATATCAACATCGTAAAAAAGCAGTACATACATTTTCTGGTGGTATGCGGCAGCGTTTTGGAGTAGCCCAAGCTTTATTAGGTAATCCGCAACTCATTATTGTAGATGAACCTACTGCAGGATTAGATCCCGAGGAACGTAACCGGTTTTTGAATTTATTAAGCGAGATAGGAGAGAATGTGATTGTTATTCTATCGACTCATATTGTAGAAGATGTTCGCGATTTATGTGCAAATATGGCTATTATGGGAGAAGGAAAAATTATAAAACAAGGTAACCCCATAGAACTTACAAAAGCGTTAACAGGAAATGTCTGGACAAAAACCATAACAAAGGAAGAACTTCAATTCTATAAGGAGCAGTTTAATATAATCTCTACACGACTAGTTTCGGGGAAAACACAGATTCAGGTTTTTGCCGAGACCATTCCCGAAAATGGATTTGAAACTATGCAACCAGATCTGGAAAGCGTGTACTTCTCTACATTATTTAATAATCAACCTATAAACAGCTAAGCTATGATAACTTCTTTATTACGTTTTGAAGCCAGTTACCAACTCAAACAAAAGGCATTTATTGGTTTCATCATTATTTTCCTTCTTTTTGGATTTATGCTAGGAAGTCAGGGTTCTTCTTTGGCTAAAGTAAATTTTAATTCAGGATACCAAATTAGTTATAACATTGCCGTATTATCACTTGGGTGTATGTTTGCTATTATGTTTTTTGCTATTAGTGGAATGCTAAGAGATAAGCAATATCGAATGGAAGCCATAATCTATAGCACACCAATAAAGAAATCTCATTTTTTTCTTAGTCGATTTCTTGGAGTATTTATATTTAGTTTGCTTGTTTTTTCGATGACTTTAGTCGGTTTTGCTTTGGGGACATTTATGCCTAACTTGGATCCAGAACGACTGGGACCTTTTCATATGACTCATTATTTATGGACATGGTTACTCATAGTTTTGCCAAATGTTTTTATTTGTACTGCATTTGTCTTTTCGGTTAGTGCATTTACCAAAAATAATATTGCTACATACATTAGCGCAATTACAATATATGCATTGTATTGGATTTGCTCTATCTTTTTCAACTCTCCCTTGTTGGCCAATGCAACACCTGCTTCTCCAGAAAATTTGATTATAGCTGCATTAGCAGATCCGTTTGGACTTTCTGCCTTTTTTGAGCAAACTCAATACTGGACTCCTTTTGAAAAAAATACACGATTACTTTCTTTTTCTGGTAATTTTCTTTGGAACAGAGCGCTTTGGATTTCAATATCATTAGTACTCCTAAAAATAACGTACACTTATTTTTCATTTAAGAAATTAAAACAAAAAAGTAAAAGAGTAGCAATTATAGAAGAAAAAGAAATAGTAAAGAAAGCATATTACCCCATTAGTACTATAACAACTACGGTAAGAACACATATCGCAAGTTTTAAATCTTTATTGAGAATTGAACTTACCAATGTATTTAAGAGTTTACCCTTTATAGCTATTATACTAATTTGGATTGTTATTGTTGTTACCGAAATTTATACAAGAGTTAATCAGGGCGGGGCATATAATGATAGTTTATATCCAACAACAGATTTACTCATTTGGTTAATTAAAGATCCGTTACCATTTTTAGGATTATTGCTAATTGTATTTTATAGTGGTGAATTAGTTTGGCGCGAACGTAGCTTGCAATTTAATGGTATAATTGACGCTACTCCAGCTTCGAATATGGTATTCTTTTTATCAAAAGCCATAACACTTATTCTACTACCAGTTATATTGATCACAATAAGTATTCTTATCGCTATTGGGATTCAAATAACAAAAGGCTATTATATTTTTGAAATTTGGCAGTACCTCTCTATGTTTTATTATCTGGGAATAGGTTTTCTCTTTTATATTTTATTAGCACTATTTATTCAAAGTTTATCGCCTAATAAATATGTTGGGATGGCAATTACGGGATTGATTATTATCTTTTTTGGAAGCTCTCTGGCTTCATTTATAGGAATTGAGCATTCATTACTGCGAATAGGGAGTTTGCCTGCTACAAAATATACAAATATGACAGGTTATGGGGACTATACTAAACCTTTTCATTATTATGCTGTTTATTGGACTGCACTAGGTTTGATACTAATGTTATTGTCTTTTAAATTATGGGAACGAGGTACCACACATAAGTTTGCTTTCAGATTAAAACAACTTCGATATCATTGGAAAAAATGGCAACTTACAATACTTGTTTTCTTTGGGATAGTATTTATTACTTCGGGAGCTACTATATATTACAATAGAAATATTATAAACGAATATATTACAGCAAGCGATAATTTAGATTTTCGTGAAACATATGAAAAAAAATATAAGAAATATGATGTCCCGCGACAGCTCATCCCGGTAGCGATGAAAACCAAAATGGATATATATCCAGATGAGAATTTCTATATTATTAAAGCTGATTATATTCTCGAAAATAGGGGGAAAGATATTTTATCAGAAATCTTTATTTCAGAGAGGATTCCGGTTACTAGTATGTCTATAGAAAATGCAACATTACAAAAACATGATAGCGTGTATGATATACGAATTTTTAAATTCAAAGAACCTTTGGCTCCTGGAGAACAAATAAAATACACATATGAACTTACATATAGAAAAGAGGGATTTGAGACCAGTAAAGTTTTAGTTAATAATGGGTCATTTATAATGCATAGTGTTTTTGAACCAATTTTGGGGTACACTACGAGTTTTGAAATCACAGATTCGTTTGAAAGAGAAAAGCGTGGGTTACCAAAACAAATAGAGGATGAAAACAATGCTAGCCATTTTAGTGCTGTTGATGTATCATATGTTAAATTACCATATGAAACTGTTGTGTCTACACAAAAAGATCAAACCGCTATAGCAACAGGAGAATTAATAAAAACCTGGGAAGAAAACGACAGAAACTTTTACCATTATAAATCGTCTCATGATATTATTCCTTTTTTATCCTATTATTCGGGATCGTATAAGGTGGAGAAAGAAAATTATAAAGGAGTAGAAATCGAACAATATTATCATCCAGAACATGAGTATAATATCAATACTATTTCAGAAAGCACTAAACAAACTTTAGATTATTGTCAAAAACACTTTGCAAATTATAAGTTTGATCATATACGAATTGCAGAAATACCAGGGCATTGGCGATTTGGAGGGCAAGCACAACCAGGAACTATTGCAATGGTAGAGAATCGATTATACCTTACAGATAATCGTAATACAGACAATTTTGATCTTGTAGCCAAACGAACTATTCATGAAGTTGCACATCAATGGTGGGGCCATATGCTTACTCCTAAAAATGTAGATGGAGGAGGGTTAATCACAGAAGGATTAACCAAATATACCGAAGCAATTATTATGGAAAAATACTATGGTAAAAAAGCAATTTGGCAATTAAGTAAATCTGCTAATACCAGGTACTTTACCGGTCGTTCTTATGCTACCGATCCAGAACCTCCTTTATACATTGGAGAAGGCCAGTCTTATTTGCTTTATGGAAAAAGCTATGTGTCTCTGGTAGCACTTAGAGATTTGATAGGAGAACAGAATATGAACGAAGCTCTTAGAAAGTTGGTGACCAAATATAAAAATGAAAAAGAATCTAAAGTTACATCAACAGAATTATTAAACGAGTTTTATGCAGTTACTCCAGAGAAGTACCATATTTTGATTGATGATTGGTTTAAGCGTATTATTACATATGATTTAAAAATTGAAAATGCCGAGGTTACTGCACTTACTAATGGTAAATATAAAGTTACTATAGACATTTCTGCAAAACGTTTTGAAACCAAAGAAAATGGAGAAGCAGTAGCAATCTCAATAGATGAACCTATTCAAATAGGGATGTTTTCAAAAGACCCGAGTACAATTAATAATCAAGATTCTATACTATATTTAAAGCCTCATCAGATCAATGCAGATCAAATGAAGTTTAAACTTATTGTAGATGAGATTCCACAATATATCTCAATTGATCCTTTTGGCACCCGTTTGGATGCAAATACTATTGATAATACTAAGAAACCCATAGGTATTTAAATGATTAATTTATGATATGGTGAAAAATAATGGGAGTGTAAAAAAAGAATTCATAACTTTCAAAATTCTATTATATTAAATTTATGAAAAAAATACACTTCCTTATTTTTTTGTTAGGTTGTTTTACAGCATCCTTCTCACAGGACACAAATGAGGCTCAGCAATTTTGGAACTCATTACAGAATTTATGTGGAAAATCATTTGAAGGCACTCTGGAGTTACCCAAAGAAGATGAGCAATTTGGTGGCAAACGATTAGTGATGCACGTACGTTACTGTAGTGATACCGCTATAAAAATACCTTTTTTTGTTGGGGATGATAAATCCAGAACTTGGGTGTTAACGTATAAAGATAATCGCATAACGTTAAAACATGATCATAGGCATGAAGATGGCTCTGAGGATAAAATTACTCAATATGGTGGTGTTACAACAAATCTAGGGCAAAAAGGGATACAAGTATTTCCGGCAGATGAAGAAACAAAAAAAATGATTCCTGCGGCTTCTACTAATGTTTGGTGGATTACAGTCGATGATACAACTTTTACCTATAATTTAAGACGTATAGGGACTCCACGTGTTTTTAAAGTTGTAATGGATATCACAAAACCGGTAGAAAATCCTGATGCTCCTTGGGGTTGGATAAAGGATTAATACATCCTCAATTATAGTATTGTATTTATGTTGGATAATATAGATCATAAAATTATCAATAGACTTAAAGATAATTCGAGAGCATCTTATGTTGAAATAGGTCGACAAATAGGACTTTCTCCATCCTCGGTTAGAGAACGTATCCAAAAATTAGAGGACCTTGGAATCATAAAAGGGTATAGGGTTGAATTGGATAATAAAAAACTAGGTTTTGGTATAGAAGTTCTTATTATGCTTAAATTATTTAGTGGAAACCTGAATGTATTTTGTAGTGAATTAGATAAATTTCCAGAAATTGTTGAAGCACACCGTGTTACAGGGGCACACAATATTTCTATGAAAGTGAAATTAGTTGATCAATTACACTTACAACAGTTTATTGATAAACTACTGCGCTATGGTGACCCAACAACGTATTTAATTTTATCTGATATTTAACTCATTTCACCTTCACCAACAGGTTCATTTGCAGTAGAAATCCTAGAATTATTGAATCCATTATCATTATTGAAATAAACATAGATTGGGCTTTCATTTCTTAGCATATCTATTAAATGTTGTAATTGGTCATAGTGATAATAAAAGCTATAATATGATCCAGAAACTGTTGCTACCGGGAGTACAGCATTGGGGTCTTCTCTAAACCAAACCGAACAGGTTTCTCCACCAACTCCTTTTAAAATTAGATTGGTTTTTCCTAAGCTTCGGGATGACCAATTGTAATATAAATATGTTTTTACTTGAAAAGATGATTGTGCCATAACTTTATAAATTTATTATGACCAAATATACAATGGAAGGTTTTGAGATAAAAGAGTTAAAAGACTGATTGATAATAGTTAAAACCCTGTTTTTTAAAAAACATTGGCGTACAAAATCTAATTTTTTGCATTGAAATCATGATTCATAATTGTTTTTTCATCAGGACCTTCAGTAATATTTAGATAACTAACTTCTCCTGCACCTAAAAACCGGTAACGAATACCTACAAATTTCCCTATAGATGTATTGTATTGTCTCGAGTAAATTTCCTTATCATCAATAAAAACAGCTACTTTTTTTTCTTTGATATTGATATCGATAGCTCTGAAATCAGAAAAATCAACCCCAAAAGCAGAAAGATCGTGTTCTTTACCTTTTAAGTACACATCATTAAGCATTATATTGATATCTGAAACACATCCCGGAATAGAAAATGGTACTATTAAAGCTCCATTGGTACCTAATATAACTATCCTTAGTTTTTGACAGACTGCCCATTTTTCTCTATACAGGTTACGAACAGAGGTCATGATTTTGATATTATCTCCAGATACATTTCCAAAATCTTTTACCAGATGAAAAGTAGAGACTACAGGTTCTGTAGTAGACTTAATTTCATCGATGATAGTATTTGAAAAAGATAATCTATCTCGAAACATATCTGTATTTGAGACATATTTTGGGATAGGTTTATAATCTATAGTGCCCACCCAATTATTAGAGGTAATAAACAAATCATGTTCTTTTATGATTTGCCCATCAACCAGAAGTTTAGCACCAAAATACCCTGGAAAATAATAAATACCAGTAGCTTTCTTTTGTTCTGGTTTTATTTTAATAGTTTTTGTAACATCCCAGAATTGTTGGATGTATATACTATCGGACTTAATCGTATTTAAATCAAAATCAAAGACTACAGAATTTGGCAACCCTTCGGTTATCGGTCTACTACTAAAAGTGATTTTTGAAAAATCGGTATCAGTTATAGTATCGTTTTTAGTTCCAATCATAGAATAAAATGAAATAAACACAATAGTCATAATAGAGGCAGAAACTACAATAATGCCTAGGTTTTGAGTTATTTTTTTTTCTACCCAAGAAGGTTTTTTGATATCTTTTTTATTCTTGAAATCTCTCCAGTTTGCATATCCGGCAAATTGTGAGAGTGTATTTAATGTACTAATGCTGGGTGCACTTTTATAATTAACCTTACCCCAAACACGTTTTAAAGTCGTTGGACTTAAAAGGATACCGGTGTTTTGCTGAATACTTTCGCTCAATTCAATGAATACATCATTATGCCATTGATCAGAATTTCCCCACTTGAGTTTTTCCTCGATTTCTAGCAAACACTTTTGTACTAATTTATGTTCTGGATATGCGCTCATAATATTTAACAAAAGTCATCAAAAATTACGACTTGAACAACATTGAATCAACTTGCACCAACTTGTTTATGCTTTGTATACTATACATTAGAACTTTGAATGAAATCAAAAAACGAAACTCATGATTAGATATATTGTATTCTCTATAGTAAGTATTTTATTTATTCAACAAGGGAATTCTCAAAACATAATTCCTTTAGATACGGTTCATTGGGAAATAAATGCCCAATCTTATGTTTTAGAAAATTATAAAGGGAAAGATGCTATTTATATTCAGCGTGGCTTAGCATTTTTAAAAGATACCAAATTCTTGAATGGTACTATTGAGTTTGATGTATATCTTACCAATCGGCAAGGATTTCCTGGTGTTCGTTTTAGAGCTTCTGATAGAAATAATATGGAATCTTTTTACCTGCGAGCCCATCTTTCGGGTAAACCCGATGCCAATCAAGCTGCTCCTGTTATTAATGGTATAACACCGTGGCAACTTTATTTTGGGCCTAAATATTCTTTTGCATATGATTATAATTATGATGATTGGACTCATGTGAAAATAGTAGTTAATGGTCGTAGGGCGCAGATATATCTGGACTATTCTGAAACTCCAAATCTATCGTGGGATCTGGTTCATGATCCGCGAGAGGGTGAGATCGCAATAGGAGGTGGGGGTGCTGCAGCCATGCATTATGCGAATTTCAAAATTGATAAAAGTAAATATGAAATAGTAGATTTTAAACCTATAAAAAGGAAACCTATTGAAGGATTGATTTCAGAATGGCAAGTATCTGATATGTTTGAAGAAAAATTGATAAATAACCCAATGAAACTAAAAGAAGTAATTCAATCTAGAAAATGGGGGAAAACAATCCAGGTAGAAGAAGGTACAGCAGCAAATATTGCAAGAGGAGTAGTTTTGGTTGATGGAACTCCTGGGAATACTGTTTTTGCAAAAATCAAAATTAAATCAAACAAAGATCAAATAAAGCTTTTTGAATTTGGATACAGCGATAGAGTAGTCGCTATTTTAAATGGCAAACCTATTTATAAAGGTACAAATAGGTGGCGCTCTAGAGATTATAGATATTTGGGTACTGTAGGATTGTTTGATGCAATATATCTAAACCTTAAAAAAGGAGAAAATACACTTTTATTGGCCGTTTCTGAAGATTTTGGAGGTTGGTTAGTAACAGGAAAATTTCCTGATCAAAATGGAATTGAAATACAATAAAATAATCTAGTAATGAAAATTATAATTGTGCATCTTTGATAGAGATGGAGTAACCGGATAATAATTAAAATTTAGCTAAGTAAGTCATTAATATTTGGCCTATACATTTTCCCCACAGGAATTTTGTGATCCTTGATTGTTATTCGGTTACCTTCAATTAGTTCTATTTTGGTCTTTGCAATAATGAATGATTTGTGCACCTTTATAAAATCTTTTTTAGAAAGCATCCCTTCAAAAGAAGATAAGGTTTGATGCGTAATGATCATTTGATGTTCTAAATATACTTTTACATAATTTCCATATGCTTCTAAGAACAAAAGGTCTTTTAGTTTTACCTGGTAATGCTTTTTGTTGTCCTTTAAAAAAATACTGGAATCATCTATATTACTTACGTTTTGCGAATGTAATGACAATATTCCCTGCACTTTTTGTATTGCTGTAACAAAACGCTGAAAACTAAAAGGTTTTAATAAATAATCATCAATATTAAGTTCATAACCTTCTAATGCAAACTCTTTATAGGCAGTAGTTACGATAATCTTAGGAGGATTTGATAGTGTTTTTAAAAAATCAAAACCTGTAAGCTTAGGCATATTAATATCTAAAAATACTAAATCTACCTGATGATGATTTAGGTATTCTATCGCTTCAAAGGCATTATAACAATGCTTTTGAAGTGATAAATAGGGTAAATTACCGCTGTAATCTTCAATAATATCGTGTGAAGCGGTTTCGTCGTCTATTATGATGTAGGTGATCATGATTTGTATAATTCTAATTTCACAAAATATATTTGATTTTGATTGCTAATCGTTAATTTATGTTTACCATTTGGGTAAAGTAAATTAAGGCGATCTTGTAAGTTTTCTAACCCAATACCTCCGGACTTTACATGTGTATCGGGATCATAGTTATTTTTGATGGTAAATAGTATTTGGTTGTCATCTTCTTTTAGTTCAATGTTTATAAAAGACTGATTTATAAGTTTTTCTACGCCGTGCTTAAAGGAGTTCTCTAACAGGATAATAAACAATAACGGAGGGATAGGGTAGTCCTTATTAATAATACTATGCTTAAAATCAATATCGATTGCTTTATGATACCTGGCCGTTTGTAACTCAATAAAATTGGTTAAATATTTAATTTCTTCTTCAAGAGGAACAGCTTCTTCTTTTCCATCATAAATGGTAAATCTCATCATATCTGAGAGTTTAAGCACATATTCTTGCGCGGTATCAGGATCTTTTTTAATCAATGAGTATAAATTATTAAGCGTATTAAAGAAAAAATGAGGATTTATTTGAGTTTTTAAAAGTTCTAATTCCGCTTTGACTTTATCATTTTTAAGGGTTTGTACTTTGGTCCACTGTTCAAACCCCCATGAAAAAATGGTATAAAAAATCAATAGTGCCAGTAATACCCCAAATAAATCTGTAAGCCATATATTATGATTAACTACCCAAAAACTTTCTTGATCATCATCTATTCTATTAGCCATATTCATTCCGAAAATCAACAGTCCTATTATAGAAATATATATAATTATTTTTATAGTAGAATTTGGCCAATTTGTTTTTAATTTACCTGTTTTGAATAGGTAAAATAATAACATATAAGAAATAACTAAACCAGTAAGAAAGTTTAAAAAGATATGTAATTCACTATTGCTATCTTTAAAAATTAAGCTTAATGTAGCTAAAATTATAGTAAGAATGGTGGTGATATAAAATCTCTTTTTTAATGTCATCATTCAAATATATTAAAGATTCACAGAAACTATGTTATCGGCCATATTTCTATCTAATCTGGTGTAATACGGATCGATGCCGATATAAGCTGGTATTTTCTTGGTAATAATTTTAAAAACCATTTCTGTTTTATTGATCTGGTGAGATTCTAAATAGAGGATATCTTTATCATTATTGATAGTTTCCGGATGTTTTTTAAATATTCCAATTTTAATTGGCTCGTTAATATTGATCGTGATTTCTTTTCCAGAGCTATCTGTTTCAAATCGTTGTGCTTTTATACCTACCGTAATTTCGTAAGTACCATTACTAAGCTTTTTATAAGAAGTACTCTTAATCCTCAAATCATAAGTGATTACACGTTTCATCCAATCATCAATTAGGTTATGATACTTGATGGGAGTAACCAGATACAGCTCTTCAAGAAAATCAAGTGTTGTTGCAGTCGGTTTATCACTGTATTTATGTATCATATTTTGTAGTGCCGTATTTAAATTAGATTCTCCTATAATATCTTTTATTGCAGACATAACAATAGCCCCTTTACTATATCCTAAATATTGTTGTAACTGACTTAAGTATAATGAAGGCTCTATTTCGGTGGCATGAGAACGACCACTAAAATATCTTCTTACCGTATGTTCTGATAGTTGTCTAACCATAGCTTTACCATATAATTTTTCCATAATTACGGTTTCAGAATACTTGGCTAGAGATTCTGATAGTACCATGAATCCATCAATTCGCTTTGGGGTAAGTAGCCCTCCCCACCATTGGTGAGCTATTTCGTGAATGATCACTCTGGCAATTACATTAAAGTCTTCTGGGTTTGAAACATCTCTTTTAAAAACTTTTTCATTAATACTAATTACACCTGGCATTGCCTGGCCGTTGGCTCCACCACCTCCAAATATTGACATTTCACCAATACGAAGATGTTTATGAGGATATTTTCCAAAATTATCGGTTGCATAATCAATAGTTGCTTTAGTCACTTTTATCATTTCTGCGATGTTTCTGTAATGCTCTGGGAGGTAGTACAATTCAATTTGGATGCCCTTGTGGTTTGTTTTTTCAATTTTATAGCGTGCCGAATGGTATGCCACCATACTGTTAATTTTACCTTTAGATTTATAATGATAATAATTTCTATCATTCGATTTCCATTGTTTTATTAAATCTCCAGAGCATAGTACAGATTGATCGTTTGATGTAGAGACTACGGCCTCAAAATCTATATTTTCAAAATTAAATTTCCCTCCGATTTGCAAATAGTTGTCATTTACTACTGGTTTTTCTCTTACTGGCAACCCTCGTTTCTCTCGTTCATAAGTATAATCAATCTCGTATTGATTTACATAACCCAAATGAGGACTAAATTGATGACTTTTAATATAAGATCCATTATTTGTAATACTATGGTCGATATCAAATCCAGAAGAACTTTTGGTTAAGTTATATTCCATTTTTAGGATTGACCCTTGTAGCAATGGAGTATGAAGTTTAAATAAGTAAGTTCCTATAATTGAATCATGAAAAACTTGTGTGCTATTTTCTATAGATAGTTTTTTTAGTGGTATCGGTGTAGTAATAAAGATTTCTTTTATAGGTTCGGTGCCTGTATTCGTTATCAAACAGGAAGCTTTTACTTCATATTTATGTTGATTTGGAAAAATATCTACTGCTGTTTGTACAGAGATTAATTTTGGTACTGCCAGATGATCATATTTTTTATATGCACGTTCATATTTCTCATTAAAATCATATGCTTCATCTGCTATTTCATATTCATTGATCATGTTAGTATTATAGTAGATATAGCTCCCGATAGTTACGAATAGAAAAACAAAGCTTATCAATAGTACTCTTTCTTTTTTACTCCATATCATTCTAGTGTATGTTCTGATAGTAGAAATGGTTCCTCTTTTCCATAATTTAAAACCGAACAGGGCTATTATTCCTGCAAAAGTGATCCAATACAAGGATAACCAGTTAAATTTCACAACATATTGTCCGTATGCATTAAAATCAGAATACGTTCTGGCCATACTGGGTAGGTTATTGAAAAGAACCAAAGGATGTTCTAACCCTATGCTATTGCTCAAAGGGCCAAATAATAGCATAATACCTCCGGAAATGACCATTCCTAAATACTTATTAGAGACTATATTCTGAATTAACAGTGCAAAAATTGTGTATAATAAAACCTGAAGCCCTCCGAAGTAGAACATCGAAAAATAATGAGTTAATTCTATATCGTAATAACCATTTGAAAGCTGAAATGTTATTGCAACAAATATTGATATTAAAATAAGTAGTATAGGGATTATAGCTATTGTAATATACTTAGAAATAAAAAATGTACTATTTTTTGTAGGTGTTCCCTCAATAATCTCATGAAACTTATTAGATCTTGATTTCCATACCATCTCACCAGTATAAAAAACAATGAGTAGCAATCCCATTATTGGTAAAATTTCATGAATTAAACCTATAAACAGGTCTGTAGTAGGGTAACGATTTCCGTAAATACCAAAGCTACGTACGCTATTATTAAATGCCAGTACAATCATAGCAATCCATAATAATATAATGATCAGAAATGGAATTCCTGTAATTATCATTTTTGTATCTAATACTACAATCGATCTAATGCGTGCTATTCTTGCTGCTAATGTATCCGAAATAGTAGTTACAGGTGTATAAGTCGAATTACTAGTTGTATCTTCTATAGATATAACTTGTTTTTTTACTTTTTGATTGAGTTTCCTGAAATAGAACAATCGATAGGATACTACTATAGATACAACACTAAAGAAGATCCAAATAACTCTGTTCCATACAAAATGTCCTGATAGTGAAATAAGAGTTTCGTTTTTTTCTATTGGTGTTAAGAACTGAGTTTGTTCAAAAAAAGCACTTAACCCTATTGGATCTACTAAAGACGCAATTTCTAAAATCTCTGGATCAGAAAGTATAGAACCACCAACTAGAGGAGAATTAATATAGAACCCCGAAATCCAATGAATAGCAATAAGCAAGAGCCCGATGATATATGTCACTATTGCTTTTTGAGATAGGAGTGTTGCCGAGAATAGAATAGCAGTACAGATAAAAGCGTTAGGGACTATAATTGTTAACCAGGGCCATAGATAATGACTTATGTTAAAATGATGTAATGCCTCTGGATTTTGATGGGCAATGTTTGTTCCAATAAAGACCCCTAATAAACCACTGCTACCAATGAGAAGAGATACCAAAAAGAGACCTAGAAAGCGATTGATTAAAAAACTATGTTTTTGTATTCCTGTACTAAAAATTATTTCTTTGGAATGAAAAGTTGTATCCCGAAGTAATCCATTCACACAAAAAAATATACTGGCAAATACAACGCCTATACTAATAATGCCTGATAGAAAACTTAAATTATAAGCATCGTTATACATGCTGCTGAATTCTAAATATTGAAAAGCTTGTGTAATGGCAAGGACACCATATCCTATAAACAATATTAGAAATAGTATGAAGGAAGTTTGGCGAGTATGATATTGCCATTCGAACTGAAGTAATTTCGTAGTCATGATTAGTATAGTATTGATTGTTTATTAATTGTAGAAAAATAGACATCTTCTAAATCTGGTTTAGAAGCTTTAAATCCTTGTTCTGGCCGATGATCTGCTAATACGCGAAGTTCTATTTTACCACCAAATAATCGAGTTGATAAGACATTAAAGGCATTTTTGAAAGCCAAAACATTTTCTTTGGCGACAACCTTATGCCATATTTTACCTTCTAAGTGAGTAATAAGTTCTGAAGGAATACCTTGTTTTAGTATTTTCCCTTCTCCCATAATTGCCATATGAGCGCATAGATTTTTAATATCTTCAACAATGTGGGTAGAAAGAATGATAATTCTATGTTCTCCGATTTCACTTAATAAATTATGAAAACGATTACGTTCCTCTGGATCTAAGCCTGCAGTGGGTTCGTCTACAATAATAAGTTTGGGATCGCCTAGCAATGCTTGTGCAATACCAAATCGCTGACGCATACCACCAGAGAAGGTCTTTACAGACTTTTTTCGTACTGCATATAGATTCGTTTGATGTAATAAGCCTTCTATCTGTTCTTTACGTTCTTTGCTATTCAATATGCCTTTTAGTACGGCGATATGATCTAATAATCGAATTGCTGATATTTTGGGATATACTCCAAATTCTTGAGGTAGATATCCTAATTGATTTCGAATAATTTGTGGTTCCTTATTACTATGTGTATCATTAAATAATATGCTTCCCTGAGTAGGCTCTTGTAGTGTAGCTAAAGTACGTATTAGTGAAGATTTCCCTGCTCCATTAGGACCTAATAACCCGAACATACCATTGGTAATCGTTAGATTGATACCCTGTAATGCTTTTACTCCGTTGGGATACGTTTTAGATAGATTTTCAATTTTTAAAGTATTCATAGGATTCGTTTTAATTGATGGTACGAACCTACTTATAGCATCCAAATCTTGCTATTTATTTTGATGAACGTCCTTTAAGTGTTGATGAAAAATCAATAGAAAGAGACATAGTTTTATGATTACATGATGTTGTATTGTTTTGTAATAAAGCTATTTAATGATATAATGCCCTCAATAAAAATGAGTATAGGTAAGTAATTAGGTATTATTTATATATTAGCCCCTATCTATCAAAGTGTAGTTTTTTGATACTGAAGATGTATATTATTAACGATCTAAATACTAAGAGGAAGATAAATTAATGAGATCATCAAAGAAAAAGAGGTTTTCAATTTTATTTGATAAACATTACAAAAAACTCTTCAATTATTCTTTTAAGGTGGTTAAAGAAAGAGATCTTTCTCAAGAATTGGTACAAGAAACGTTTATTAAACTTTGGGAAAAAATAGAGCAAGTTCAATCAAATGATCGTTCGATAGAATCATTTCTTATTGTCACTTTAAAGAATAAGATAATTGATCATACTAGAAAACATAAAACCCGGAAAAAACATACCAATTTATATTCACTAAACCGGGATATACAAGAAAACATAGATAATAAATGGGAGCTGTCACAAAAAATAGATAGTATTTATGCTTCACTTCCTCCCAAAACGATAGAAATATTTAGATTATCAAGAGATCAGGGATTTACTTATCAGGAGATTGCTATACAAAAAAATATTTCTGTAAAAACAGTAGAACTTCATATTTCTAAGGCTTTAATAGCATTTAGACAAGGGTTACAAGATTATTTATAATTTTTGATAGGGTGTAACTATATGGCAAACGTCTTATAGTAAAATACCTTATTATGGAACAGGATCAAATAACAGAAGTAGACATTTGGGGATATATCTCAAAAAGCGCAGATACAGCTACGAATGAAAGAGTAGAACAATGGATGAATTCTGATGAATTTAATGAGGATTTATTTAATAAAATGAAGAATGTTTATAAGGTCACTGGTGAAGCTCCAGAGAGTAGTGATTTAGAAACAAATATTGCTAAACAAAGATTTTTTAATTCGATAGAAAATAAAGAAAGAAAAAAATCTAGCTTGAAAATGATCATAAAGTATGCAGCTGTAGTAGCGATTTTAGTATCAACTGCTGTATATACCTATCAAATAACAATACCAAATGATATTATAAGTATTGAGACTGCGTATAGTGATCATGAACAAATACATCTTCCTGATGGTTCTGTAGTTTGGTTAAATTCTTCAAGTAAGCTGTCTTACAATCCAAAATCTCCAAGAACACTATTTTTAGATGGTGAGGCTTTTTTTGAAGTAGCAAAAGACAAAGAACACCCTTTTACTGTAGAGACGCCAGATCATGTTATAGTAAAAGCTTTGGGAACAAGTTTTAATGTAAAATCGTATGCAAAAAATACATTTACAGAAACGGTATTGTTAACCGGTAAAGTCGAAGTGAGCTCTAAGGAGTATTTAAAAAATAACATCATAATGCTTCCAAATGATAAAGTGAAGATTTTTAAGAATGATGGACGCGTACTTACTTCAAAATCCAATAATGCTGTTAGTAGTATTGCCTGGAGAGCGGGTAAAATACAATTCAATAATAAACCATTTTTGGAAATAGCTAATGATTTAAAAATTCAACATAATGTTAATATACGTTTTGAAAACGCACAAATATCCAATTCAAAATTTACCGGATCCTTTAATCAAGATTTACCAATTAATGACATTCTGGAAGTATTAAAAGCTTCAAAAGATTTTAAATATGAATATAATACAAAAGCAAATGAGTGGATAATAAAATAAAAAAGTGGGAAAACTGCCATTTTCCCACCGATGTGTCAATACTATTCTAATCGCGAAATCAGTAATAATTAACAACATTCAAATTTATGAAAATAAAACAGTTCGTTCTGTCTTGGCAGGTAAAAAAACCTGGCAAAAAAAGTATTTTATTAATGAAATTATCCTTTTCTCTTTACCTACTAGGTTGTTTACAACTCATGGCTATCAATGGCTTTTCTCAGGATAAGGTTACATTAAATCTCGAGAATACTCAATTAGAAACCATATTAAAACAAATAGAGAAACAAACTTCATATAGTTTTATTTATAATAATGATGAAATTAATGTATTGCAAAAACTTGATATTGAAGTGGTTGACATAGATGTAGCTAAAACACTTAATGAATTATTGCAAGCTACCTCGATTAAATATCTGGTAAAGAATAGTTTTATTATACTTTCTAATCATTCACAACAAAAAAATAAATATACCCTAAGTGGAACAGTGAAAGATGCCGCAACAGGTGAAACGCTACCTGGAGCTAGTGTCTATGTAAAGGATAGCGATAAAGGAGTTACTACCAACGAATATGGTTTTTATTCTATTACACTTCCAGAAGGTAATTATAGTTTTCAAATTTCATATTTAGGATATACTCTAAAAGAGATAAAAATTGAATTAACCAAGAATATAAAACTCGATATACAGCTAGAACCAGCTTCTAATGAATTAGATGAAGTAACAATTACTGCTAATAATGAAAATAAAAGTCAGGTGAATACGATTGCATCTGGTGTTTCTACTTTAAAGGGTTCTGAAATTAAACGATTACCGGCTTTTTTGGGAGAACCTGATATTATGAGAGCATTATTAACACTTCCTGGTGTAAATACGATTGGAGAAGGCGCTTCGGGAATTAATGTTAGAGGCGGTAATATAGATCAAAACCTAGTGCTATTAGATGAAGCCCCAATTTATAACCCGACTCATGTATTTGGGTTGTTTTCAGGATTTAATACAGATGCTATTAAAGAAATGAAATTATATAAAGGAGGAATTCCTGCGCGATTTGGAGGTAGAGCATCTTCTGTTATAGAAATTAGACAACGGGACGGAAATACTAAAACTTTTAAAGGAGAAGGAGGATTAGGACTATTGTTTTCGAGGCTTACGCTAGAAGGACCAATAAAAAAGGAAAAATTAAGTTTTTTGATTTCTGGTCGTAGATCTTACTTTGATGTATTTTTTCCAATTATAGGAGGACAAGTAAAAGATCAAAAAGTTTTCTTTTATGACCTGAGTTCTAAACTTAGCTGGAAGATTAATAAAAACAATACCTTGTTTTTGTCAGGCTATTTTGGAGCCGATGTTATGAAATTATTTTTTGAAGGAGAAGTTATTCCAGAAGGTAAAGAGCCTGATGACAAAACAGATTTTAGTTGGAAAAATGCTACAGCTACATTACGTTGGAATCACGTATTCTCAAACAAGTTATTTATGAACGTTTCTGGAATATATAGCCAATACAATTATAATTTAAAAAGTACTGATGGAGGACCTCTAGATACCAATAGTAGTATAAAATGGAAATCTTCTATAGAAAACTTTATCGTAAAACCAGATTTTACTTATTACCTCAATCCTAGTACAAAAATGAGATTTGGAATAAACGGTACACTATATCGTTTTACTCCGGCAAAGGCTACTAGTGATGATATTGGTATCAATACTATAAATTTTGAAACAGAAAAAGGAGTAGAAGTTGCACCATATATAGAATATGAAAAAAAATGGAACAGATTTTCATTTAGTACCGGATTGCGATATTCCTGGTTTGGTAATTTTGGCTATAATAAAGTTGCAGTGTACAGTCCTGGGGTTCCGCAAAATGTAACTACCATTATAGATACTCGTGAGTATAAAAAAGGAAAACTTATTAAGAGTTATAATGGTTTTGAACCTCGAGTTTCATTAAAATATAATTTAAAAAATAATAAAGCATTAAAGTTAGGGTACAATAGGATGTTTCAATACATTCATTACATATCAAACACAACGGCAGCTTTTCCTTTCGATGTATGGAAACTATCGGGAACACATATAAAACCTTTAGAAGTACATCAGATTTCTGGCGGGTATGCGTATGATACACCGAACAAACGCTATAATTTTACTGTCGAAGGATATTATAAAACTTTCAAAAATATAGTAGAGTATAAAAATGGGGCAAACCTATTATTAAATGAAAATATAGAAACACAATTATTACCTGCAAAAGGGTATTCTTACGGAACAGAATTTGGAGCTTATAAAAATACAGGAAAATTAAGAGGAAGTATTAATTATACCTATGCTGTTACTAGAAGAAAAACAACCAGTATTTTTCCTTCAGATAATATTAATGACAGTAGATACTACCCATCAAATTATGATCGACCACATGTTTTTAATATAACTACCGATTATGAATTAGGGACAAAGTGGAATGTAGGACTGTTCTTTACATACCAATCGGGAAGACCTGTAACAAAACCTACAGGGCGATTTATTTTTGATAACAATCCGTATTTAACCTATTCAGATAGAAATGCATATAGGTTACCCAGTACGCATAGAATGGATATTTCATTTACATACACTCCAAAAAGACCTAATAAAAAATGGAAGGGTAGTTGGTCTTTTGGGCTCTATAATCTGTATGCCCGTAAAAATGCTTTTTCATCTTTCTCGATATTTAAAAATAATCGATTAAGATCCTATGATTTTTATCTAATTGGTGCACCTGTACCTTTTATCACGTACAATTTTAAATTTTAAGACTATGAAACCATTATATCGAATTATACTAATTAGCCTTTGTTTTATACCTGTGTTAAGTTGTCTTAAAGAAACACCATTAGAGGGAGAGTTTGAACCACAAGTTTTTATCTATGGGTACCTTATTAATAACACAGATAATATAAAAATTACAATTCAAAAAACAGTACCAGTTAATACTACTACACTGGACCCTATTAATGATGCTTCTGTATTTCTATACACAGAAGATCCTGATGGTACAGTTAGACTTGTTACTGATGATTTTCGAGTGTCTGAAGGAGTATACTTAAGTACAGATGCAGTGATTGGTCTTATCGGAAACAAATATTGGATTGAAGTTACACTTGCTGATGGGACTACTTATGAGTCTGTTCATGAACCATTAAAAGAACCTGTGCAAATAAAAACTATAAGTAAAGTAAATGGCTATCCAAGAGTGATTTTTAGTGACCCAGGAAATGAAACTAATTTTTATCAGGTACACTTTACCTTTTATAGTAATGGAAACCTTATTTCCGAAGTATTCGAACTATCTAATGATGTTCTTTTTAATGGAAATGAAAATGCATATATAGAAACCTTTACTAGTGGTGGGGATATTTTAGGAGTGAGTCTTTCAAATTTAAATTTTCACACCTATGAGTATTATGTAGCCGCTCACGAACAATACGATAATCAAGTAGATTTTGGAGATCCAGAAACCACAGAACCCTTTTTAGTATTTTCAAAACCTCCTATTAATTTAGTAGGGAATATTAGAAATATAACAACAGATAGAAAAGCATTAGGTTTTTTTGGAGTGTTTAGTTTTAGCTATCAAGAGGTCTCATTTTAGTTAATCTATAATAAATGAAGCTAACTAAGGTAATAGTTAGTTTGAAATGATGCTAATATCTAAATTTTATAATACGGGAGGAACGTACAACCCTCCCGTTTTTTTAATTAGAAAACGAATATTCTTTAAACGACATTCATAGACAAACTAAAGCCATTCATAGATTTTAATTACTAGTGCTAGTATCTGGTTGTAGTTTTGAGCCATAACAAAAAAATAAAAAGTAATGGCCCGATTAATTACTATCATTATTATTCTATTATTGTCTTTTCTCAACTCTTTCTCTCAATCCTTGAAAGGTGAAATTATTGATATAGATACTAATGAGCCAATACCTTATGCAACTGTAATTTTAAAAAACCAAAAAGGAGAATTTTTAGAAGGAGTAACAACCGATGATAATGGTATTTACAGTATAGATTATCAAAGTGGAAAATATGATGTAGAAGCAAGTTTTATAGGATATGAAACGTACAAATCCTCTGTGGTAATTGATAAAAATACAACATTGGATATTACGATGAAAACAGAGGCAACAGCTCTGGATGAAGTAACATTAGTAGCAGAAGAAACTACCGTAAAACAATTAATCGATAAAAAAGTAGTGCATGTAGGAAAAGATGTATTATCTGGTGGGGGAGATGCAGCAACAGTATTAAGTCAATTATCCGAGGTACAGGCAGATCAAAATGGAAATATAAGCCTGAGAGGAAGTCAAAATGTAAATGTACTGGTTAATGGTAAACCTTCGCCATTAAGTACAACAGAGTTACTGCAACAAATTCCTTCTGATGAAATTAATAAAATTGAAATAATAACATCACCATCTGCAAAATATCAAGCTAATGGCCTTACCGGAATTATTAATATCATTACCAATAAAAAAGTGCGTAAAGGGGTTGTAATTACTACAAGTCTAAATGGTAATTCTCTGGGAAGTCATGGTGTAAATGGTGGGATTAATTATGGGCGATCTAAAACCAGTTATAGATTTGGTGGTTCTTACAAGAAGAATATCTTTGAAAATGAAAATACCCAAAATCGATCAGGAATTCAACCATTTACACAGTTAAGTGATTTTAAATTTAATGGAGATGTATATAAAGTTAATGGAGGTATAGACTGGTTTCCAAATGATGATAATGAGTTTTCTTTAGGTTTAGATTATACTGATAACGGACATATATTGGATAATAAGGCTAATATAATTCAGGATGATGTCACTACTTTTCAAAATATTTTAGGGAGTCATTCTCATAAAACATTTAATGCCAATGGTAATTATAGACATTATTTTAAGGAGAGAGAAAATTTTCTTGAAATCGATATTCAGTTATCCGACAATGCAAATATTCTAAAAAGTGATTTTAGACCAAATCTTGGGATTACCGATAATGCTACTGATAATGATGTTTTTATTACAAGCCTGGCAATGGATTATTCGGGAGCGCTAAGCGAGAAATTTAAGATTGAAGCCGGAACGTTTTGGAATCGACAAAACCTCGATAATTCACGCTCTTTTTTTGATGCAGATAATATTCCTTTATCACAAGAAAGTTTTGAAAACACACAATCGACATATGCTGCATACACATTAATCAAATATAGCTTGAAAGGGGTAAATATTCAGGCAGGAGTAAGGGGAGAGTTATTTGCCAGAAAAGCAAATCTTAAAACAGATAATACAATCATAGAGAATGACTTTACAAACTTGTTTCCTTCATTGCATTTAAGTTATACAATAAAAGAAGATCAAACATTTATTTTTGGATATAATAGAAGAACATCCAGACCTACTTTAAGCCAGGTAAACCCTATTGCATTTCAGATTAATGAGTTTTCGATTAGTCAAGGAAATCAGGCTTTAGAGCCTGAATTTTCAAATAATTTTGATGTTTCTTATCAATTTAAAAAGAAAAACCTAAAAATAACGCCAGCTTTTGCCTATCGTCTTAAAGAAAACATTATTACCACCAACAACTATGTAAATGATGATGGTATAAATGTATTTACTTCTGTAAATAATGGTGCTACCAATGCTTATGGAATAGAAATGGCGATACACATAAAACCCTATAACTGGTTAAATACTGATTTAAACTTTAATTGGAATTATGAAGAATTTAAAAACGATCAAATTGGCTTTACCCGTAATTTTAATAGAAGCTATAACCTAACTCTTAAAAATCAATTCAAAATATCTCAAAAAACGAACATGGTAGTATCCTGGCGTTATAATGGTCCTTCAAAAGGATTTTTTTATACCCAGGAGACTACCCAAAAAATAGATTTAGGAATCAGACATAAGATCTTGAAAAATAAGGGAAGTTTAAATTTACGGGTAACAGACCTTTTTAACACTCAACGTTTTGAAGGGATCAATTCTGGCAGTGGATTTTCACAAAACTATGCGTATAAACCTATTTCTAGGGTTGTACATTTAGCATTTTCTTATCGCATAGACGGAGGAACTGTGAAACAACGAAATAAAAAATCAAGACGCTACAATAGTGGTCTCATTGATTAATATTAAATTTACGAGAAGCGTATGAAAAAAGTGTTCGAAATAAAATATTTTGAAATAGGGTTACATATCCTATTTTGGATACTATACTTTACCTATCCCATTATTAAATTTGGAGATCATAACAGGTTTTCTTTTGACTTTACTGAAGCAGTATTAAATACTGTTTTTATTGGAATTTCTGTATACATCGCTCATTTTTTCTTAGTAAAAAATTACAAAGGTATAAGAGTATTGATCGTATTTTTAATAATCTTTCTTTGTATAGTATATTTAAACTGTTACCTAAATGGTAAAACTTGTCAATGCAATTTTAGACTTTGTTTTATTAATAAAA
This sequence comes from Aquimarina spinulae, assembly GCF_943373825.1. Classification (NCBI taxonomy): domain Bacteria; kingdom Pseudomonadati; phylum Bacteroidota; class Flavobacteriia; order Flavobacteriales; family Flavobacteriaceae; genus Aquimarina; species Aquimarina spinulae. Next base: position 267,962 of record NZ_CALSBP010000003.1, read on the forward strand.
CAGTAGAGTATTTATTGATAAACGCTTTTTTTCTGGCCATATTTACGATTAAGAAAAATATCATAAGTAATCAAATATTAGAAAAAACAGAGCAAGAACGAGTTCAGGCAGAGTTAAAGAGTCTTAAAGCACAGTTGAATCCTCATTTTTTATTTAATACTTTAAACATGTTGTATTCTAATGCAATTCTTAAAGATGAAGTGTTGGCAGATAAAATTCTAAAACTCTCTGATAGCTTACATTATTTAATGCATGAAGGAGAAAAACCAAATGTACCTTTACTACAAGAGATAGAATTTATTAATGGATATATAGAATTGCAAAAAGCCCGACTAGGAAAAAAAAATGACATTAAATTTTCTAATACTTTAGATAATCCGAAACAGGATATACCACCATTGTTAATGATTCCTTTTATTGAAAATGCATTTAAGTATTCAAGTATGGTAGAAGGAAAGAAAATACCTCTTAGTATTGATGTGAAACTAGCAAATGATGTACTCAATTTATGGGTAGAAAATCGATATGATCCCAAGTATTCTTCAAAACAATCAGAAGTATGGAAAGATAGTGGGATTGGTATAGAAAATGTAAAAAAGAGATTAACTTTATTGTATCCAAATAAACATACGCTTACAATCGAGTCATTAGAAGATACTTTTAAGGTGAATTTAAAAATTGATCTAAAATGAAATGCATCATTATAGAAGATGAACTGCCTGCACAGCAATTATTGATTAAATATATAGAGCAGTCCTCAGATATCGAGTGTATTGGCGTTTTCGAATCGGTTTCAGAATTACCTTTATATGTCCTTAATGAAGTAGATTTCATATTATTGGATATACAATTGCCCGGAGCTAATGGTTTAGATTTCTTAAAAAGTTTAGATATAAAACCAAAAGTTATTATTACAACTGCCTACAGAGATTATGCAATTGATGCTTTTGAAGAAGCCGTAGAAGATTACCTACTCAAACCTTTTTCTTATCATAGATTTTTAAAATCTGTAATGCGAATACAGAATACCCTTACAGATAAAAATACGATTCATAATGAAAAAGAACTATTTGTATATACAGATAAAACCTTCTATAAAATAATCAAAACTGATATTAATTATATCAAATCAGAAGCCGATTATGTCTATATATATTATAACGAAAAGAAATTGCTAGTTCAGGATAGTTTAAGTAACTGGGAATACAAACTTAAAGATGATGGTTTTATAAGGATTCATAGATCTTACCTCATTAATTTTAGAAAAATTGACAAAATAGAAGGGAACCTTGTACACATAGAAAAAGAAGCTATTCCTATCGGAAAAACGTATAGAACATCTTTCTATAATATTATTAAAAAATAAAATGAAGGCCATTCAGGAATTAAAAAATACAGTTACAAGACAACAAAAGGCGAAATAATCGACCTAAATTATTACGGAAAAGTCTTTTGATGTGTTAAATATTTAAGCTTTATTTTTTTAAACTAAAAGATTAAACTTCTGTTAAACAAAATTCGTTAGATCTATTTTTTGTAGATTTGCTACACAAATGAAAAAGTTAACCCATAAAATATTAGCTGTTTTAATGGCGATGGTAGTATTCGTATCTACTATATCGTTTACAGTAGATATGCATTATTGTGGAAACACTTTAGTAGATGTTGCCTTGTTTAAAGAGGCAAAAACTTGTGGAATGGACCAACAAGTTTCTAATTCCATTGCATGTTCGATAATGGCCAAAAAAAGCTGTTGTACAGATAAACAACTTACTTTTGATGGACAGGATGAACTTCAAAATTCATTTGATAAAATCACTTTAGAGCAACAGGCTTTTGTTGCAATTTTTTATTACTCATATATAAACCTTTTCGAGGGACTTGAGAATAATGTTATCCCTTTTAAAGAATATCCACCTCCTTTTTTAGTCAAAGATATTCATGTGATTAACGAAACTTTTCTTATTTGATTTATTAGATAATTAAAATTATGCCCAATGAGGATTCATCTGGGTTGGAGTTGTTGTTTATAATTCTAAGACAACGTCTTTTTCTAATTATCAAATAATCAAAGTATATGCTAAACAAAAGCATCAAATTTCTTATCGAGAATAAATTGGTTGCAGTCCTTATGGTAGCTCTCTTTGTAGGGTGGGGCGTAGTACATGCTCCATTTGGTTGGCAAACCAGAATATTACCTAGTGACCCTGTAGCAGTCGATGCCATACCAGATATTGGCGAAAACCAGCAAATTGTGTTTACAAAATGGCAAGGACGGTCACCACAGGATATCGAGAACCAGATTACATATCCCTTAACGACTTCACTTTTAGGAGTTCCTGGAGTAAAGACCATTCGTAGCTCTTCGATGTTTGGATTTTCTAGTATTTATATCATTTTTGAAGAAGATGTAGAATTTTATTGGAGTAGGAGTCGTATTCTGGAAAAACTAAACTCTCTGCCATCAGGGTTATTGCCAAATGGAGTAAGCCCTGGTTTAGGACCGGATGCAACCGGATTAGGACAGATTTTTTGGTATACTTTAGAAGGACGTGATGAAAACGGAAATGTAACTGGTGGTTGGGATTTACAAGAACTAAGAAGTATCCAGGATTATTATGTGAAATATGCATTATCATCTGCAGGTGGTGTATCAGAGGTGGCCTCTATCGGTGGATTCGTACAAGAATACCAAGTAGATGTACATCCAGAGTTAATGCGCCAGTATAACATTAGTTTACAGCAAATTGTTAATGCAGTTAAACAATCAAATCGGGATATTGGTGCGCAAACTATAGAAATTAACCAGGCAGAATATCTTATTCGTGGTTTAGGATACATAAAATCTATTGCCGATATAGAAAACGCCGTAGTGACATCAGAAGAATTTACCTCAATTCGTATTAAAGATATTGCCAGTGTTAGTTTGGGGCCAGAAGCCAGAAGAGGTATTCTGGATAAAGAAGGTGCAGAAGTAGTAGGAGGTGTTGTTGTTGCACGTTACGGAGCAAACCCATTAGAGGTTATCAATAATGTAAAAGATAAAATTGGCGAACTCGGTACCGGATTACCATCCAAACAATTAAAAGATGGTCGTACCTCGCAATTAACCATAGTTCCTTTTTATGATCGAACCGAACTTATTCATGAAACAATAGGTACACTTAACGATGCTCTTACCTTAGAAATTTTGATAACCTTTCTTGTTGTCATTATTATGGTATTTAATCTTAGAGCTTCAATTCTTATTTCAGGGCTCTTACCAGTAGCCATTTTAATGGTTTTTATAGCGATGAAATTGTTTGGAGTTGATGCCAATATCGTTGCTTTATCCGGTATTGCCATTGCCATTGGTACTATGGTAGATATGGGAGTGATACTTTCAGAAAATATTATAAGGCATCTGGATGATAATAAAAATCACTTACCAGTAAATACAGTAGTGTATAATGCTACAGCAGAAATTTCTGGAGCGATATTAACAGCAGTACTAACGACTATAATTAGTTTTATTCCTGTATTCACGATGATCGGCGCAGAAGGAAAACTATTTAGACCATTAGCATTTACCAAAACAATGGCACTTACAGCATCAATCATAGTAGCTTTGTTCTTCATTCCTCCATTTGCCGCTTTTCTATTCAAAAAGAAAAATATAAAAACTTCAATAAGTTATATAATCAACGGTATTTTAATTGTATTAGGAGGTATAGTAATTTTTAATGGTATATGGTTAGGCATCATTTTGATAGCTTTCGCAATAACAGCTATTCTTGGCTTAAGAGGTGTGGTTTCACAAAACCACATTAAATTAACAAATATTAGTATAGCGATAATAACTATAGTGTTTTTACTATCCGAGTATTGGAGGCCTCTAGGAGTTGATAAAAGTATGTTTGTTAACCTCATTTTTGTAGGAATCATTTGCTTTGGATTGTTAGGTACTTTTACGCTGTTTAGAAAATACTATACCAGAATATTGCGATGGGCGTTGAACAATAAATTACTATTCTTATCTCTACCCACCATTATTGTTGTTTTTGGTTTTTTAATCATGAAAAATATTGGAAAAGAATTTATGCCTTCATTAAATGAAGGATCTTTCCTATTGATGCCAACCACATTATCACATGCTGGAGTCTCAGAAAATAAAAGGATATTACAGCAATTGGATATGGCGGTAGCAAGTATTCCCGAAATTAAAACTGTTGTTGGTAAAGCCGGAAGAACAGAATCTTCTCTTGATCCTGCCCCATTATCAATGTATGAGAACATTATTTTGTATAAACCCGAGTATATGCTTAATGAGAATGGTAAGAGACAACGATATAAGGTTAATGATGACGGTTTATTTATAAGTAAAGATGGTAATTTGATTGACAATAAAAACTATGATGCTAATACTGATAAAACCAGTAAAGTATCAAAAAAGAAATATTTCTCGATTAATAGAGAAAATCTTATTCCCGATAATACCGGTGAATTCTACCGTAACTGGAGGCCAGAAATCAAGAGTCCAGATGATATTTGGAGTGAAATCATAAACGTCACAAAATTACCAGGAGTGACTTCTGCTCCAAAATTACAACCGATAGAAACCCGATTGATAATGCTCCAAACAGGAATGCGTGCACCAATGGGTATTAAAGTAAAAGGGCAAAACTTAAAACAAATTGAAGCTTTTGGAATCCAATTAGAAGAAATATTAAAAGAGGTAAATGGTGTAAAAGATGAAGCTGTTTTTGCAGATCGTATTGTTGGGAAACCTTATCTAATTATAGATATCGATAGAGAACAACTGGTTCGTTATGGAGTATCTGTAGAACAGGTTCAGCAAATTCTGGAAGTTGCAGTAGGAGGGATCTCCCTTACACAAACAGTCGAAGGTAGAGAACGTTATGGAGTACGAGTACGCTACCCTAGAGAACTTCGGGCCAACCCGACAGATCTTGCAACTATTTACGTTCCCTTAAACAAAGGAAGTACGATACCGTTAAGTGAATTGGTAGATATTCGTTATGAACAGGGACCACAAGTGATAAAAAGTGAAGATACATTTCTAGTGGGTTATGTTTTATTTGATAAAAAAGATGGTTTTGCAGAAGTAAATGTGGTTAAAAGTTCGCAAAATCTAATAAAAACTAAGATTGATAATAATGAACTGATTGTTCCAAAAGGAATTACCTATCAATTTACGGGTACTTATGAAAACCAATTGAGAGCAGAAAAGACATTATCGATTGTAGTACCATTAGCTTTGGTTATTATCTTTTTGATCCTCTATTTCCAATTTCGCTCAATAACTACTTCGTTAATAGTGTTTACAGGTATTGCAGTAGCTTTTGCTGGTGGATTTTTAATGATCTGGTTATATGGTCAAGATTGGTTTTTAAATATTAATTTCTTTGATAAAAACTTACGAGACCTGTTTCAGGTTCACACAATCAATCTAAGTGTTGCAGTATGGGTCGGCTTCATAGCGCTTTTTGGTATCGCTACAGATGATGGAGTAGTAATGGCAACTTATCTTAAACAGACTTTTGATAAAAATAAACCAAAATCTCTTGATGATATTAGAACATCTGTGATCGAAGCAGGAGAGAAGAGAATTCGTCCTTGCCTAATGACAACTGCGACTACAATTCTTGCATTATTACCAATATTAACATCCACTGGTCGTGGAAGTGATATCATGATACCCATGGCGATTCCTTCATTTGGAGGAATGGGGATTGCCCTTATAACATTGTTTGTTGTACCCGTATTATTTGGCTGGAAAAAAGAAGTTCAACTTAAAAAAAGGAGTAAATGAAGCATTTAAATTTCATAATAGGATTTCTTTTTATTTCAGTTTTTGCATATGCTCAACAACTTGAATCTTATATTCAAGAAGGATGGCGTAATAGTGCTAAAATTCAGTCTTTTGAATTGCATTATGCTGTTGCAAAAGAAAAAATAAAAGAAGTAAATACGATACCTAACACACAGTTTGGTATAGGATACTTTGTAAGTGAACCCGAAACACGTACAGGGGCACAACGTGCAAAATTTTCGATTCAACAAAAGCTACCATGGTTTGGAACAATCACAGCAAGAGAGAATTATTCTACTGCTATGGCAGAGACAGAATATGTGGATATTGTAATAATGAAAAGAAAATTAGCGCTTTCAATTTCTCAATCGTATTATAAATTGTTCGCAATACAAAACAAACAAAAAACCCTCGAAGATAATATTCTACTGTTGCAAACATACGAGAAGCTGGCGCTAACATCTGTTGAAGTTGGTAAAGCCTCTGCAGTTGATGTACTAAGGCTACAAATTCGTCAAAATGAATTAGAACAGTATAAAGCGGTACTTAAAGAAAGTTTTTTAGCAGAGCAAATAGCTTTTAATGCTTTACTCAATCGGGATTCTGATATTGATATAGTTGCTCCCAGTGACATGAACATACCGCTAGAAGACCCTATTACCAATAATGAAAATTTACAACTTAATCCAGAATTACTTAAATATGATAAGATATATGAAAGCATAAAACAATCAGAATTACTTAATCGAAAAGAAAAGGCTCCACAAATTGGCTTTGGACTTGACTATATACCAGTTTCAGAAAGAAATGATGCTACTATAAGTGATAATGGTAAAGATATTATAATGCCTATGGTATCTTTTTCTATACCAATATTTAATAAACGTCATGATTCCCGAACTCGTCAAAACGAATTACGTCAGCAAGAAATTACAGCACAAAAAGAAGAACGGTTAAATCGAATGGAAACGATTTTAGGAAAGGCTATTTCGAATAGAAATACTGCAAGAATCAAATACAATACTCAGAAAGAAAATTTAAAACAAGCTAAAAATGCAGAAGAAATATTAATAAAAAGCTATGAAACAGGAACCATAGACTTTAATGATGTGTTAGACATCCAGGAACTACAGCTTAAATTTCAGCTAAATCAAATAGAGAGCATACAATTATACTATACAGAAGCTGCAATTATCAATTATTTAACAAATTAAAAAACAATACTATTTAAAAAAGTAAACAAAATGAGAAACTTAAAAATTTATGATATAAGAATAATTTTGGTAGCAATACTAGCATTAACAATATTATCTTGCAAAGAGAATAATACATCTAAAACAGAAGAGAAACAAGATCATCATTCTGAGATGGGGCATAACGAAGATCATAGTAGTCATGATGTAGAACAAACAAAGGGGGTTCAGTTTACAGATGCAAAGACAGCAGAAGCTTTTCAGCATTATATTCATATTAAAACAGCTTTGGTAAACACAGATGCTAATGAAGCAAAAGCAGGAGCTCAAATGCTTGCCAAAGTAACAGAGAATGCAGTGTTTAAAATGACTGTTGAGTCAATATTTAATACAGATGACATCGAGGCACAAAGAAAAGCGTTTACAGAAGTTACTACTCAAATGGAAACCATGCTTAGCGGAGCATTATCATCGGGAGAAGTTTATAAGCAATATTGCCCAATGGCATTTGATAATACAGGCGCATATTGGTTGTCTAAAGAAAAAGAAATTAGAAATCCATATTTTGGAGATCGTATGTTAAAATGTGGTAATGTTGCCAAAACTATAAAATAAGTATACTGGCTATTCCATCTGATCTCTAAAACAATAATATTAACAGATGAAGAAAATTTTAATTAAAAATATGGTCTGTAATCGGTGTAAAACCGTATTGCAACAAGAGTTTGAAAATGCCAAAATTCCTGTTGAAACAATAGAATTGGGAGAGATCGTTTTTAGCAATATCGATAGCACTATTTTTCAAAAAGTAAATGAGATCATTACCCGTAATGGTTTCGAGATTATAGATGATGAAATAGCTTTTATTGTCGAACAAGTGAAATCTTGTTTGATAAGTGAATTGTCAAAAGAAAACATGTTAAATAAAAACCTATCTGATCTTATTTCAAAACATATACATAAGGACTATTCTGTGATAAGTAAATTGTTTAGTAATAACGAGGGATTAACTATAGAAAAATATTTTATTCGTCTTAAAATTGAAAAAGCGAAGGAATATATTCAAATGGGAAATTTAAGTTTTTCTGAAATAGCATATGCATTGAATTATAAAAGTGGAAGTCATTTGGCAAAACAATTTAAAACGATTACCGGGATGTCTATGAGTAGCTTTAAAAGCCTACAATCCTGGGATCGTCAACCATTAGACCAAATTGTATAAGAAGAAACCATAATTGTCAAATAAAAAGAGATGTGAACTCAATAATTTTGGGGATCAAACAACGATAAATATAACAGATGAAACACATATATAAAATATCAGGAATGACTTGTAATGGCTGTAGGGGTCATGTAGAGCATATACTCGATACTATGGATGGTGTGATCAGTGCGTCTGTTGATCTTGAGAAAGCAGAAGCAATTATTGAGACAGAAGAGCACATTTCTTTAACTGTTTTTCAAGAAAGATTAGCAAGAGAAGGGGGACGTTATGGAATTTACCTTCCTGGGATGGAAGATCACGATGATAAACCAAAACAGGCAAAACCCAAAGGAAAAAGTACGGGTATTTTTTATTGCCCTATGCATTGCGAAGGAGATAAGACATACAATACATTACAGGATTGTCCCGTGTGTGGGATGGATTTGGTTGAAGAAGTAACTTTACATGTCATTACTACAGAACAATATAGCTGTCCGATGCATCCAGAAGTAATTAAAGATGCTCCGGGATCCTGTTCTATTTGTGGTATGGATCTAGTAGTATTACAACCAGATATTTCTGAAGAAGAGAAGAATTATAAAAAATTACTAAAGAAATTCTGGATAGCTGTACTATTTACGGTTCCTATTTTTATAATAGCGATGTCAGATATGTTTTCGAGTAATCCACTTAATGATATTTTAGAGTTAAAATATTGGAACTGGATTCAATTTGTACTTTCTGTTCCTGTAGTGTTTTATGCTACCTGGATGTTTTTTGAACGTGCTTTACGTTCTATTAAAATATGGAACCTCAATATGTTTACTCTTATTGGTGTTGGGGCAGGTGTTGCATGGTTGTTTAGTATTTTAGCAATACTTTTTCCCAATTTTTTTCCAGATCAATTTAAAACAGAATCAGGAACAGTACACGTTTATTTTGAAGCAACTACTGTTATCTTAACACTTGTGCTTATGGGGCAAGTATTAGAGTCACGAGCACATAGCAAAACAAATTCTGCGATTAAAGAGTTATTAAAGCTTGTGCCTAACAAAGCAATACGTGTTATAGAAGGTGAAGAAGAAGAAATTTCTATTGATCAGATAGAATTGAATGATATCCTACGTGTAAAACCTGGAGATAAAATACCCGTAGATGGATCAATCTTTCAGGGGCAAACATCTGTAGACGAATCAATGATTACGGGCGAACCAATACCAGTAGATAAGATTGAAGGCGATAAGGTAAGTAGCGGTACAATTAATGGAAATCATTCTTTTTTATTGAAAGCAGAAAAAGTGGGATCCGAAACTCTTTTGTCAAAGATTATACAAATGGTAAATGATGCAAGCCGTAGTCGTGCACCAATTCAAAAACTGGCAGATATTGTTTCGGGATATTTTGTTCCTATAGTGGTTATTATAGCACTAATTACTTTTACCGTTTGGGTATTTTATGGCCCCGATCCGGCCTATGTTTATGCATTTGTAAATGCGATTGCTGTACTCATAATCGCCTGTCCGTGTGCCTTAGGGTTGGCTACACCTATGTCTGTAATGGTCGGAGTTGGAAAAGGAGCTCAAAACGGTGTGCTTATTAAAAAGGCAGAAGCACTCGAAACCATGAACAAAGTTGATACGCTTATTGTAGACAAAACAGGAACCATAACTGAAGGAAAACCTACTGTCGAAGACGTAGTGCCTTTTGGAGATCGATTTGGTAAAGAAGAAATTCTTCAATATATCATTTCTCTTAATAATTTAAGCGAACATCCATTAGCTCAGGCAACGGTGAAATATGGAAAAGAACAACATATCAAATTAGTAGATGTAAGTGAATTTAAAGCAGTAACAGGAAAAGGAGTAGAAGGAAGTATTTCAAATCTAAAAGTGATATTGGGTAATGAAAAAATGTTAGAATATGCGAATGTGCCCATTTCAGATGAATTTAAAAAACAAGCTGAATCTTATCAGAAAAAAGGAAAAACAGTGTCGTATTTATCTATTGGCCAAGATATAGCAGGTTATATAGTTATAGGAGATAAAATCAAAGAAACCAGTAGTAAAGCTATTAAACAATTACAGGATAGAGGAATTGAAGTTATTATGCTTACTGGTGACAATTATAATACAGCCCATGCAGTAGCTAATGAACTTCATCTCACAAATTTTAAGGCAGAGATGTTGCCAGAAGATAAACTGGGTGAAGTCGAAAAATTACAGCATAGTGGCAGGGTGGTTGCAATGGCTGGAGATGGCATTAATGATGCTCCTGCTCTTGCAAAAAGTGATGTTGGTATCGCAATGGGTACAGGTACCGATGTAGCAATAGAGAGTGCAACTATTACTTTGGTAAAAGGAGATTTACAAGGTATTGTAAAAGCAAAAATATTAAGTGATAAAGTAATGAAGAATATCAAGCAAAATCTTTTCTTCGCACTTATTTACAACGCATTAGGGGTACCTATAGCTGCTGGAGTACTTTTTCCTTTTTTCGGTATTCTGTTATCTCCTATGATTGCGGCTCTGGCAATGAGTTTTAGTTCTGTATCAGTAATAACTAATGCTTTACGATTAAAAACAATACATATTAATTAGACATGGTTAAAAGACAAACAGCAATAAAAATTAGAAAAGCACACAGGTATTTAGGCCTTTTTTTAGGAATTCAGTTTTTGCTATGGACGGTTAGTGGTTTATATTTTAGTTGGACAGATATCGACGATATTCATGGAGATCAATTTAAAAACGAAACTATTGATGTTATATCCTTTAATGACTTGATGAAACCTTCTCAAAAAGAAATAGGAGAACCTATCCAATCATTAGAGCTTAGAGAAATAGCCGGGCAACCATATTATTGGATAAATGAGAAGCAACTTTTTAATGCAACTACCGGAGCGCCAAAACCTGAAATTACTACTTCTGAAGCTTTAAAAATTGCAGAAAAGAATATGTCACCAGAATTAAAAATAATAGGTATAGAAAAAATAGAAAAAGTAGGTAATCATCATGAATATCGTGAAAGACCACTACCAGCTTATGTTGTTTCTTATGAACACTCTCAAAATGTAAAAGCATACATCTCTATAAAAGATGGAAGCTTTCAAAGAGTGAGGCATCGATCGTGGCGTTGGTTTGATTTTCTCTGGATGACTCATACCATGGATTATGAAGGAAGAGATAATTTTAATACAATTATTCTTAGGGCTTTCTCCCTATTAGGATTAATAACAGTATTAAGTGGATTCACTTTATGGTTTGTATCCTCGCCAACGGTTAGAAAAATAAAAAAAAATAAGCGTCATGAATAGGAACATCATTTATATGGGTATAGCAGTTCTTGTGGGACTATTAGGAGGTTACTTTATTTTTGGCAGTAATAATTCTACAAAACACAATCACAATATTGATCAGGAAGAGGTCACAACAAATCAAATGTGGACCTGCTCTATGCATCCTCAAATCATGCAGACAGAACCTGGTGATTGTCCAATATGTGGTATGGATCTAATTCCGGCAGGAACCAAAACAGATGGCCTATCTGCCGATCAATTTAAAATGACCGAGAATGCTATGGCATTAGCAAATATCCAAACTACTAGTATTGGTGACCTAACAACAAGTGATAAAAATAGGGTTATGTTATCTGGGAAAATAATGGAAAATGAAGAGGCAAATGCAGTACAGGCCAGTTATTTTGATGGTAGAATCGAACGGTTGAATGTTAATTATAAAGGACAAGAAGTTAGAAAAGGGCAAAAATTAGCAACTATATATGCCCCAAACCTAGTCGCTGCACAACAAGAACTTATTACTGCAGTATCACTTAAAGAATCTCAACCAATACTATATAAAGCTGTTCGTAATAAATTAAAGTTATGGAAACTTTCAGACAATCAAATCAAAGCTATAGAGTCTTCTGGTAAAGTTCAGGAAAACTTTCCTGTTTATGCAACCGTTTCGGGTACGGTTTCAGAAGTAATGCGTGCGGAAGGAGATTATGTAAAACAAGGGCAGCCTATTTTAAAAGTAAGCAACCTTAGTACAGTATGGGCAGAATTTGATGTGTATGAAAACCAAATTGCACAATTTAAAAAAGGACAGCAAATCAATATTACTACTACAGCCTATCCCGACAAAAAATTTGAAGGCACAATTTCTTTTATAGACCCGACTTTAAATACTAAAACGCGAACAGTTACTATAAGAACTAATCTTAATAACCGTGACCACCTTTTTAAACCAGGAATGTTTATAACCGGTAGTGTTGCAAGTAAAAATAAGACTACAGAACAACTTATTGTTCCGGCAAGTGCTGTGTTATGGACAGGTGAGCGCTCTGTGGTATATATAAAAACAAGTGCTAAAGAACCCATTTTTGAAATGAGAGAAGTAGTATTGGGAAATGCTACAGGAAATACATATATAATTCTGAATGGACTGGATAATGGTGATGAGATCGTAACTAATGGAGCATTTACTGTTGATGCAGCTGCACAATTACAGGGTAAAAAATCAATGATGAACAAAGAAGGAGGGAAGACTATGACTGGTCATGAAGGACATATGGGAATGCAAATGGAAGTATCAAAGTCATTTCAGAAAGATTTTTCACCAGCCTTTATACCATATTTACAAATGAAAGATGCATTTGTGGATTCTAATGCTTCTCAGGTTTCTATTTCTGCGAAAGCAACAAACAAAATCTTAAAAGCAATTAAAGCTTCAAACCTGAATAAGGTAGAAAAAACTTATCTTACTAAGAGTATTAGTATATTAGACCATCTTGCTAATGCCGAAGAATTAGAAAAACAAAGAACCTATTTTGTATCATTGAATGAGAATATAGTAGCGTTAATATCCAACTTTACTGAATTAAATACAGCAATGTATGTACAAAAATGCCCAATGGCGAATACCAATAAAGGAGCTATTTGGATAAGTAAGGAAAAAGAAATTCGTAACCCTTATTTTGGTGACGCAATGCTAACTTGTGGTAGCGTTATTAATACAATTAAATAGAAAAGGTAAGAAGAAGAAACATCATCTTTTAATACTAATACTATTTTTTAATAGCATTGGTTAAGTTATGTTTATAAACATTACCGATAGGAATATCGATTCCTGTTATTTTTAAACGATTACCTTCAATAGTTTGTATTTTTTTAAGAGCGATTATATAGGAACGATGTATTCTTAAAAATTGATTTTTTGGTAAAGTGTTTTCAAAATTGGTTAACCTGTCTAATGATGTAATGGTTTCATTTTCCAGATGTATTTTGACATAACTTCCTAAACTTTCTAGATATAAAATACTGTTTAATTGAATTTGATGCACTTTTTTGTCTCCTTTTATAAAAATACTATCATTTTGATTTACAGTGTTTTTTGGATTTGAGGAAACTTGATTTTCTGTTCCATTCTGCAAACTATCTATCATTTTCTTTTGACTCTGGGCTTTATTTATAGCTTTTAAAAACCGCTCAAAACTAAAAGGTTTTAAGAGATAATCCAGAATGTTTAGTTCATAACCTTCAATAGCATATTCTTGATACGCTGTAGTTACAATAATTAAAGGAGGATTACTTAGGGTACGTAAGAAATCCAATCCTTTAAGCTTGGGCATATTGATATCTAAAAAAATTAAATCTACCTGATTGTCATTTAAATAATTCATAGCTTCAAATGCCGAATAACATTCTTTTACAACATTTAAAAATGAAAGGTTGGCACAATAGTTTTTTATCACTTTATGTGCCAAAGGTTCGTCATCTATTGTTATGCAGTTCATTCTAGATTTAGTTTTAAATCAACAGTAAAAACAGTACCTTTTTTACTAATTTTTAGTTCATGTGCATTTGGATAAATTAAAGATAATCTTCTTTTTACATTTTCAAGACCAATCCCTCCATCATCTCCATTTTCTGTATCACTAAAATTATTTTCAATATACAGATGTGCTAATTTTTCTGTTGTTTGTAGTTTAAAGTTTATAAATGCATTTTTTTCCATGAGATCAAAACCATGTTTAAATGCATTTTCTAAAAATACAATTAAGATCATAGGTGCGATTTGTTTTGTCTCGTTATCTACCTTCTTTTCGAAAGTAATAATTCCACGGTTATGATGCCTCATTTTTTGCAGTTCAATAAAATTTTCTAAATATGTTACTTCTCCACCAATAGATACTCTGGGTTCTTTGCAATCATAGATTGTATAACGCATTATTTCAGACAATTTCAAAATTAATGATGGTGTTTTATCAGATTTTTCAAGAGAAAGTGCATACAAGTTATTTAATGTATTAAAGAAGAAATGCGGATTGATTTGATTCTTTAGTAATGACAATTCTAAATGAAGACGATCATTTTCGATTTGATTTATTTTAGAGAGTTGAATAAACCATCGATAGGATAAGTTTAATAATGTAGAAATCAGTATAATAACACTCATACCTGTAATCCCTTTTTCTGGTTCCATTTCCTGGTATGGTTCATTAAACCAATAGTGATCCATTAAGGGTTCGCCATATCCTATAATACATCCCCAACCAATGATTACGATAAGAAGTAATATAACATAAATGAAATATCGTTTTTTCACTAAATACCTAGGTATAATCCAATATACATTAAAATAAATAGGAGGAGCTATTAATAAAAGGATACTCGAAGCAGCTTGAAGAAAATAATTGGTTAAGAAAGATAGAGTAAATGTATTTTTATCAGAAATAACAAAACCTAGTACAGCTAATAAAATGATACTAGACAATACTGAAACATGAATAAGAATATTTTTTTTTCTGGTATCTAGTGATTGGATTTTCATAGTAATGTATTCTTGGAAATAAAAATATTAAAACTATTGGAGTTTGACTATTCTAATTAACGAATACCATATTTTCATCAATGAAACTACGTTTTTTATCAACGAACAGCATTCATTAATAATAATAGACCTTTTAACCATTTATATCGAGGAGTTGGTTAAAAAAAATTGATTTCTTCTTTCTCTTACCTTCTTTTTGTTGCTGACTTTAAATCAATAGCTTATGGAATTAGTAATCAAAAATTTATGCAAAACATATTCAAACGGAGTAAAAGCATTAGATAATCTTTCCCTCGAAATTTCTAACGGAATGTTTGGTTTGTTGGGTCCGAATGGAGCTGGAAAATCATCACTCATGAGAACGTTAGCCACCTTACAGGAGGCAGATAGTGGTACACTATATTTGAATGATATCAATATTCTCGAAAATCCAATTGAA
Organism: Aquimarina spinulae; assembly: GCF_943373825.1. Taxonomy (NCBI): domain Bacteria; kingdom Pseudomonadati; phylum Bacteroidota; class Flavobacteriia; order Flavobacteriales; family Flavobacteriaceae; genus Aquimarina; species Aquimarina spinulae. The sequence goes on from NZ_CALSBP010000003.1 coordinate 283,440, forward strand.
TTGCGAAAAGTATTAGGGTATTTACCACAAGAATTTGGAGTATACCCAAAAATTACTGCAAAGCAATTACTAGATCATTTAGCAATATTAAAGGGAATAACCAATAACAAAGAAAGAATAGAATTAGTGAATTTTTTATTGCAAAAAGTAAATCTATATGAAAAAAGAAACAAAAGTGTAAAAGGTTTTTCTGGTGGGATGAAACAAAGAATTGGTATTGCTCAAGCCTTAATTGGCAATCCTAAACTAATTATTGTTGATGAACCTACTGCGGGATTAGATCCCGGAGAAAGAAATAGATTTCATAACCTTCTCGCAGATGTCGCAGAAGATGTTATTATTATTCTTTCTACACATATTGTAGAAGATGTGAGAGAATTATGCCAAAATATGGCAATCATGAATCAAGGGAAACTAATTTGTAAAGGTAGACCACAACATGTAATCGATGAATTAAATGATAAAGTATGGCAGAAGTTAATTGAACGAAATGAACTAGAAGATTACAGTAATCAACATATGATTATCTCTAATAAAATGGTTGGTGGTAAACCATTGATTCATGTTTTAAGTGACATAAAACCAGGAGTAGGGTTTACTCTTGTTCCACCAACTCTGGAAGATGTGTTTTTTTCCAAAATTAATACGACCAGAGAAGTAATTTAAAATTGTATTAACCAACTTAAAACGTAACATTATGTTTAAATCATTCCTTTTTAAAGAGATTGCTATGGGTATAAAAAGGCCCATGATATATATATTCTTTTTCATATTTACAATAATTGCAACTATCGGGGTTATCAATGATAATATCGTATTTGGAGGAGCTATAGGAAACGTATTAAAAAATGCTCCTCATGTTATCACAATGTATGTAGCGAATATGTCAATTTTTGGATTGTTAATCGCTACGGCATATTTTAACAATGCGGCTTTGAGAGATTATCAAAATCATTTCGATGAAATTCTTTTTAGTACACCCATTGATAAAGCTAGTTATTTTTTTGGTCGTTTTTTCGGAGCACTTTTTTTGTCTACGATCCCACTATTAGGTGTGCTTTTGGGGTTTTTAATTGGGTCTGATATTGGTTCCGAATCGGGAATGATAAATGCCAATAGAATAGGAGACCTTCAATTAAGCTTTTTTATAAATAATTATTTTTTATATGTGTTACCCAATATGTTCGTTTCGGGAGCTATTATTTATGCCGTAGCTCTAAAATGGAAAAGTACTATCATATCTTTTATCGCAACGATCATCATTATTATTGGATATCTGGTGGCAGGAACGTTCTTAACCGATATTAGCACCGAATACTTAGCTGCACTCACAGATATTTTGGGGGTTAGGGCATATCAAATAGATTCTAAATACTTTACAAGTGTTGAAAAAAACACAAATGTTATATCTGCAAGTGGGTGGTTATTTATAAATAGAATCCTTTGGGTAATTATTGGGCTTGTTATCATCATTAGTTCATATCTGTCTTTTTCATTTATTCAGAAGAATAAAAAAGTAGAAAAAGAAAAGAAAGTCAATAAAAAAGAGCAATCAATAAGAATTTTCAATCTTCCAAAAGTGCAAAGTAGCTTTAATTTTACGACTTCAAAAAAGCAGTTTATTAGTTTTTTTAAAATAAACTTTTATACTATTTTAAAAAGTAACACTTTTAAAATAATGCTTATCGTTGGTGCTTTACTTCTAGTTAATAAATTACTAAATGGGTTTGATTTTTATGGAGTTAAATCATATCCTGTTACTTATAAAATGTTGGATTTTAATCGGCCTGTAAGTACGATTTTTGGAATGATCATGTTAGTTTTTTTTAGTGGAGAATTGGTGTGGAGAGAACGATCAAGTAATATTAGCGGAGTTATAGATGGATCACCACACAGTTCAATCGTTTTGCTTCTTGCCAAAATTACTTCATTAATAGCGATTAATGTTATATTCGATATGTTCCTTATTTTGATTTCTATTAGTTATCAATTGTTTAGTGGATATACCAGTCCAGATATCGATGTGTATTTATTAGATTTTATTTACTCAGGATTATCAATGTACATAGCCTGGTCCTGTATTCTAGTCTTTATACAAATTATTATAAACCATAAATATATAAGCTATTTCATTTCAATACTATTACTTTTTTTATTTGAATTTGTTATTGTAGATGCTTTAGGAATAGAATCATTTATGTTAAATCTTGGTTTCACTCCAAATTATCAATATTCTGATATGAATGGTTTTGGTGCAGCACTAGTTTCAAAAAATTGGTTTAGTTTGTATTGGATATTGTTTGGCTTTTCACTCATTACTATAGGAAGTCTTTTATGGATAAGAGGCTCTGTAAAAGGAATAAAAGATAGAATTAAGTCTGCCAAAAAGCATTTTGTAAAGAAATATGCATTGACTTTAATTACAGTTTTTTGTTTGTTTTTCCTTACTTCATGTTTTGTTTACTACAATACACAAGTAGTAAACTCTTATAAATCTGCCAATGAAATAGAAGTTATGCAGGTTTCTTATGAGAAGATGTACAAAAAATTTGAAAATATCCCGCAACCCAAATTTGGTGATGTTACCTACGAAGTAGATATATATCCCGAAGAACGTAATTTACTTGCTAAAACTCATACTGTCTTATTAAACAAGACAAATGTGGCAATAGATGTTTTGCATTACTCTATTTCGCGGTACTATGCAACAGAAAAATGGGACATTACTTTAAAGATTCCGAATGCAAATTTAGTTTTTGAGGATAAAGAATTAGGATACCTAATATATAAACTGGATACTCCATTACAACCCGGTTCTAAAATAGATATCGTTATAGAGGCTGTATATAAAAGTCAGGGGTTCGAGAACAGTGTTTCAAATTTACGCGTCGCAAAAAACGGAACTTTTATTCAGGAAGCCTACATATTACCAACAATTGGATATGATGAAAATAATGAACTCATGGATCAAAATGACAGAAAGAAATATAATCTTCCAGTAAGAAAACAAATGGCACTATTACGTACTAATGATAATATTAACACTAAGCAAAATTATTTTACCGAAGGAGAATCTGATTGGGTAAATGTTGAAACGATTATTTCAACATCAAGTAACCAAATTGCTATTGCTCCAGGAACATTAATAAAAGAATGGAAAGCTAATGGACGTTCATATTTTAAGTATAAAAATGATCACAGCTCTTTAAATTTTGTCAATTTTATGTCTGCAGAGTATGAGGTATCTCGCAAAAAGTGGAATGGTATAGATATCGAAGTATATTATCATAAAGATCATGATTATAATATTGATATGATGCTGGATGCTATAGAAGAATCATTAAAATATTATACCAAAAACTTTGGGCCTTATGTTCATAACCAGGCCAGAATCATCGAGATACCAAGGTATTATAACTTTGCGCAGGCATTTCCTGGTACAATGCCTTATACCGAGGGTGGTGGATTTACAACTGATCTTTCAAACAAAAATGATAACAATATTATTGAAGCTATCATTGCGCACGAAATGGCACACCAATATTGGGCACATCAGGTAGTTGGGGCAAATATGCAAGGAGCTACTATGTTATCTGAAAGTTTTTCAGAGTATGCTGCATTAATGGTAATGAAAAACAGGATAAAGGATGATCGTAAAATGAAACAGTATCTGAACTATGATTTCGAAAAATATCTAAAAGGTAGAAGTGCTGAAACCGAAAAAGAATTGCCGCTGTATAAAGTAGAAGATCAAGGGTATATTCATTATGGTAAGGGAAGTGTTGTGCTGTATGCTTTACAAGATTATATAGGAGAAGATAAAATGAATACTGCTTTAAAAAACTTTTTGGATGAATATAAATATAAAGAACCACCCTATCCAACAACGCATGATTTTCTAAGACATCTGAAACCGCAAGTTCCCGATTCATTAAATTACTTGATAACCGACTGGATAAAAGAAATCACCTTATATGATTATCGTTTAAAAGATGCTACGTATAAAAGGAAAGAAAATGGGAAATATGAAGTCTCCATGGATATTGAAGCATATAAAATAAAAGTCGATAGTTTAGGGGTCGAAAACAAGGTGAGTCAACGTGATTGGGTAGATATAGGAGTATACAGAGATACAGATGAAAAGCACTTAATTTACTCAAAAAGAGTCCTTTTTGTCGATGAGAAAATGAATTTCTCTTTTGAGGTTGATACCATTCCTGCAAAAGCTGTAATCGATCCAAAACGATTATTAATAGAAAGAGTAATCGACGATAATAGTAAAGAATTTTGAGAAAGATATCATCTTTAATAAATATTCAGCAAAAGAGCATAAGAGTAGGGTAAAGTGTAAATAGTGGTTAGTACTTTTAATTTTGGTTTCCTATTCTTATGCAGCAGCTGAAGACAAAATATCATAGACCTCATACCTATAGACCAAAGATCTTGATGAAAATAATATACCCTGTAAAACCATTTATTCGCTAGCTTTTTTAAAACTGTACGGAATACTCTATTTTATACCTCTATCTTTACCAAAAATTATTTTATGTCAAGACAGTTTTCTGATTTAGGAGTTTTAGTTCCATTACAAAAAAGTTTAGTAGATCTAAATTTTTCTACACCAACCGATATTCAGGAAAAATCAATTCCTATTTTATTACAGAAGAAAGATGATTTTGTTGGTTTAGCCAAAACCGGAACAGGAAAAACAGCTGCATTCGGATTACCGTTGTTGCAAATGATTGATGCAAGTAATCCAAGTATTCAGGCCGTAATATTGGCTCCGACCAGAGAATTAGGACATCAGATTCATAGTGATTTAACATCTTTTACTAAGTATTTGCCAGATATTTCTATCGCATCGGTGTGTGGAGGAATTCCTATTAAACCCCAAATAGAACGTTTAACGAATACAACCCATATCGTTATTGCAACTCCTGGACGTTTAATTGATTTAATTAATCGTAATGCTATTGATATTAAAAAAGCTAATTACCTGATTCTTGATGAGGCAGATGAGATGGTAAACTCATTAAAAGAAGATTTGGATAAAATAGTTGCAGTGCTACCAAAAAATAGAAGAACCATTCTGTTTACTGCTACGATGCCAGGAACCATAAAACAGATGGTGCAAAATTATATGTCTAAGCACATTATTCAAGTAAGTGCAGATATGGAAACCGTTGGGCATCAAGGTATAGATCATAGATATGTTGTTGTAGAACCAATAGAAAAATTAGAGGTATTAATGCATTTTCTTAGTTCAAAAGAAGGAGAACGAGGTATTATTTTTTGTAAAACAAAAGCTGCAGTAAATAAGCTGGCAAAGAATCTTGCAATTAATAAATTTTCTTCTGGTGCACTACATGGTAGCTTATCACAGCCTATTCGTGATAGAATTATGGGACAATTTAGAGAAGGACATATAGATATTCTTGTCGCTACAGATTTGGCTGCTAGAGGAATTGATATCAAAGAAATATCATATGTAGTCAATTATCATTTGCCAGATGTTTACGATACCTATGTACACCGAAGTGGAAGAACAGCAAGAGCAGGAGCAAAGGGATTATCTTTAACAGTATTACAACAAGACGAAGTAGAAGATTTGGCAGAATTTGAATCTGTTTTAGGTATAGCTTTTAAAGAATTCAAAAAAGCTGATGAACAAAGTATAGAAGAAAATAATGGGCTTTTGTGGGCAAAGAAAATATTTAAAACCAAACCCAATCATACAGTTTCTACTGAATTTAAAGATAAGATTAAAACAGTTTTTCATCACCTTACCAAAGAGGAATTGATAGAGAAACTGTTAGCAAATTACCTTGCGCAACATACAAAAACAGAAATACCTAAGAAGAAAAAGAAATAAAACGTATGGCAAATATCATTAAAAAGCAACAGCATATTCTTGATAAATTAAATATTAAGTGTTTGAATCCAATGCAGGAAGATGCTCTTGTTGCCATTGAGGAAACTGAAAATACGATTATACTTTCTCCTACCGGAACAGGTAAAACTCTAGCATTTTTATTGCCTATTATTGCTAATTTAGATCCTGAAAGCATAGAGGTACAAGCTTTAGTTTTGGTGCCATCAAGAGAATTAGCTATTCAAATAGAACAAGTCGTTAGAGAAATGGGATCAGGATATAAAGTAAATGCTGTATATGGTGGTCGCTCTATTTCTAAAGATAAAATAGAACTGAAGCATACTCCGGCAATTCTTATTGGTACCCCAGGTAGAATAGCAGATCATTTCAGTAGAGAACGTTTTTCTAAAGAAAGCATAAAAACATTGGTGCTGGATGAATTTGACAAATCATTAGAAGTTGGTTTTGAATACGAAATGAGAGGTATTATAAATGAACTGCCAGGAATAAATAGAAGAATATTAACCTCTGCAACACAAGAAATAGACATTCCTGATTTTGTCAAATTAGAAAACCCAACTATTATTGATTACTTGGGTGATGGTGTTTCTAATTTAACAATAAAAACGGTAGTATCTCCTTCAAAAAACAAGTTAGATACTCTTGTTGCATTATTACATCAATTAGGTAATCAACCCGGAATTATATTTTGTAATCTAAAAGATACTATAAGCGAGGTAAGTCACTTTCTGGATAAAAATAATATTAATCACGGTTGTTTTTATGGAGGAATGGAACAAAAAGATAGAGAACGTTCTTTAATCAAATTTAGAAACGGAACCCATCAGATCATTATTGCTACCGATTTGGCAGCCAGAGGAATCGATATCCCAGAGATTAAATATATTGTTCATTACCAGCTTCCGTTAAAAATAGAAGAATTTACACATCGAAATGGTAGAACAGCCAGGGTAAATGCTAAAGGAACCGCATATGTTTTAAAATGGGAGAAAGAAAACTTACCAGATTTTATCGAAAATTCTGAAATAGAAACGATTACTAAGAACTCTATACGAAAACCTCAATATTGGCAAACTTTATTTATCTCCGGTGGAAGAAAGGATAAAATCTCAAAAGGAGATATAGCCGGTCTATTCTTTAAACAAGGTAAAATTAATAAAGACCAATTGGGAGTTATAGAGTTAAAACAAGATTGTACGTTTGTTGCTGTTCCTGTTTCTATAGCCGATGAACTAGTTGCAACATTGAATAATAGTAGATTAAAGAAGAAAAAAATAAGAGTAACTAGTATCTAGAAAGAAATATAAGTTTCATTGCTTGTAAATTTATGGCATCATATTTGAAATGCATAAAGTAATTATTAAAATTAAATTATATTACAATGAGTAAAGGAACAGTAAAATTCTTCAACGATGCCAAAGGTTTCGGTTTTATTAAAGAAGAAGGTTCAAACAAAGAGCATTTTGTGCATATTTCTGGATTAGTAGATGAGATTCGTGAAGGAGATGAAGTAGAGTACGACCTTAAAGAAGGTAACAAAGGATTGAATGCAGTAAACGTAAAAGTTATCTAAACATATACGCTTAAATTTTGTATCAAGAGGCCCATCATTTATGATGGGCCTCTTTCTTTATAATACACTGAAAGAACATTTCTTATAAAGTTTATTATTTTTTAAGACAAAATCCTTTTAAAACTCCTGAAAGACATTAATTTTACAGGCCTAAAAAAATGGAAAGTTATGTCTGAGATGACTACAGAGTCAGAAGAAAGAAAAACCGGTAAAGAATTATACAGTTACCAAAAAGGAGCAATCAATAAGATTTTTAAAAGTTTTGAAGACGCTCCAGAAGATTATCACCTGTTATATCAACTACCAACTGGTGGTGGTAAGACAGTGATTTTTTCTGAAATAGTAAGACAATACCTTAAACATCATAATAAAAAGGTGTTGGTGATGACACATCGTATAGAACTGTGTAAGCAAACATCTAAAATGCTTACCGGGTTTGGGGTAGTTAATAAAGTAGTTGATAGCAAAGCAAATCTTGATGACCAGGAGGAGTATAGTTGTTTTGTGGCTATGGTAGAAACTTTAAATAATAGACTAAATGAAGATAAACTTGATATCTCAGACATTGGTTTAGTCATTATTGATGAAGCACATTATAACTCTTTCACCAAATTATTTAAGTTTTTTGAAAAATCTTTTATTTTGGGAGTTACGGCTACACCATTGAGTTCGAATATGAAATTGCCGATGAAGGATAACTATAATGAATTGATTGTTGGCGAAACGATAGAATCTCTAATCGAGAATGAATTTCTTGCTCGTGCAGAAGTCTTTGCTTATAATATGGGATTGACATCTTTAGAGGTTGGATCCAATGGAGATTATACAGTAAAATCATCAGAAGATCTGTATACAAACCAGGATATGCTGGGTAAATTACTAGATGCATATAAAAAACATTCTTTGGGCAAGAAAACGTTAATTTTTAATAATGGAATTAATACTTCATTACACGTTTTTGATACATTTAGAGCAGCAGGATTCCCCATTGCACATTTAGATAATACGGCCACAAAAAAACAGAGAAGTCAAATCCTAAAATGGTTTAAAGAAACACCTAATGCTATTTTAACATCGGTAAGTATTTTGACTACAGGATTTGATGAACCTACGGTAGATACAATTATCTTGAATAGAGCTACCAAATCTTTGACTTTATATTATCAAATGATTGGTCGTGGTTCTCGTATTCTTAAAAACAAATCTAAGTTTTCTGTAATTGATCTGGGCAATAACCTATATCGTTTTGGACCTTGGGGTGCAGATTTAGATTGGCAAAAAATATTTAATTCACCAAATTATTATATGGATAAACTCCTTAATGATGAGGAGATTGAAGGTAAGTTTAGACATGAGATGCCAGAAGAATTAAGAGCAGAGTTTGCTAATTCTGAAGAAGTATATTTTGATATCAAAGAGACGTATATACAATCTGTAAAGAATGGTCAATCATCTAAGGTTGTATTGGAACAATCTATAGCTCAGCACGCCAAGATATGTATCGAAAATAGTGAAGATATTTATGACGCATTGGGATTAGCTAAAATGCTGGGTGAGGACATTAATTATAGAATTCAGGCCTATGCTAAATGTATCAGTAAGAGTACTCATAATTTTTTGACCTGGTTAAAGGATGATTATCGAAAGAAGTTAAGTACGTATTTACGTGATAATTTTGATACTTTGTTTGAAGAAATTCATGGGAGACCACCAGAAGACTAGTATCTAAAATTTCCAAACAATAAAACGGCTTTTTTTATTACCCTGTTCCATTGCAATGGTAGTATGTGTTGCCTTCAGTTTATCTAATTGTTTCTCTAATTTGGGTAAGTGTTCTTTCTTAGAAACGAGGCTTGTAAAAAAACCTACTTGTTTAGCAAAAGTAACGCTTTGTTTTATCATTCGTTTTAAGAATAAAGCTTCACCGCCATTACACCAGAGTTCATTGGCCTGGCCTCCAAAATTGAGTTCAAGATGTTCTGCAATACCTAAATTCTTTACCTTTCTAAGTGTTCCTTTAGAAGCTTCTTTTTGTGAAGTGTGAAATGGTGGATTACACATGGTGAAATCAAAGTATTCCTCGTTTTTTATAACTCCTTCAAATATATTAGCATTGTTAGTCTGGTGTCTTATTTCAATAGAATCACTCAGCTGCTGATTTATTTTAATATTATTTTTTGCAGATATCACCGCTTTTTCATCAATATCTGCTCCTACCATATACCAATCATATACTTGTGCTCCTAAAATGGGATAAATGCAATTGGCACCCATGCCTATATCTAAACCCTTTATTTTGGTAGTAACTCCTTCTTTTGCCAGCATATCAGCCAAATGATGTATATAATCCACTCTCCCAGGAATAGGAGGGCAGAGGTAACCTTCTGGGATATTCCAATCCTTTAATCCATAATGATACTTTAAAATAGCTCTATTCAACTCCAAAACTGCTTTATGATCAGAGAAATCTATTGTACTATTTCCAAATGTATTGATAAAGACAAAAATTTCTAATGCCTCATGCGCATTAATTAGTGTTGTAAAATTATATGGTTTATTATGAATATTATTGGGATGCACGCTTATTTAATTTATTTATGATTCTTATCGTTTAATTTCACTAATACCCTGTTTAAGCTTCTTAAAGTAATTCCCATATAATTAGCGATATCTTTTTTAGAAATCACTTCTGTAAGCTCTGGAAAAGCTTGTTTAAGCTTTAGAATATTATCTTCTATGGTATAGGATTGTTGGTAAGAATGTCTTGGAGCCTTATAACCAATTTTAACTGCCATAGCTTTCATAACCAATCTGTTAAATCTTTTGTCTTGCTCTAATAAGTAATTGAAATTTGTATATGAGATTTTATAAACTTCTAGTCTTGTAATTGCTTCAATACTACAAAAGCTTAATTTACCACTAAAGACTTCTAATTCTCCAAACTTCATTCCTTTTCCCAGGAACTCCTGAATAAAGTCCTTTCCATTTTCATCAGACAAATAACATTTAGTGATACCTTCCTTAATAATAAAAACCGAAGTATATCTTTTATCTTGTTCTATTATTTTTTGTTTTGGCAAAAACCTTTCTTCAATAAAATAATCAATATCCAAACGACAAAGAATATCAATGTAATCCAATAATTCCTGGTCCGTTCTTATCATTTTTTCTTGTACTTGGACATTTGTCCTTTTTATTTAATTCTACAAATTATTTCTTTGAACCCAGTAAAATTATACAATAAAAAGGGATAAAATAATGCAAATGGAAAGATTATTAAAGCAGATAGAGTTTATAAAGGAGATTGATAAAATTAAATACATCCAACGTCAAACCAAATTGTTTAATAGTAATAGACGAGAAAATGATGCAGAACATAGTTGGCATTTGGCTATGATGGCACTTGTTTTAGTAGAACATTCTAACACATCTATTGATATTCTCAAAGTTTTAAAAATGGTATTGATTCATGATATTGTTGAAATAGATACAGGTGATATTTTTATTTATGATACCACAAAAAATCATACAAATACCGAAGAAGAGCTAAAATCAGCTAAACGAATATTTGGAATACTCCCTGAGGAACAATCAAAGGAACTAATAGAAATTTGGTTAGAGTTTGAAGAAGGAAAAACTGATGAGGCAAAATTTGCCAAAGCATTAGATAGATTTGAACCTACTCTTCAGAATGATTCTAATAGTGGCGGTACATGGCATGATTTTGATGTTGAATACCAAAAAGTACACGAAAAAACAAAGACTATAAATAAAGGTTCTAATAGCTTGTGGGAGTATTCTGAAACATTAATTAATACATATTATAAAGTCGTATTGGATGATTAATCGGAAACATTCTATTTATACGATTAATTTTGCATTGATTAGTTTAAGTTCCTTATTCTTTTCAGCGAGCTATAATATGTTAATCCCAGAATTACCCGCATATTTAAGTAGTCTTGGTGGGGCAGAATATAAAGGGTTAATCATTTCTTTATTTACACTTACAGCAGGTTTGTCAAGGCCTTTTAGTGGTAAAATCACAGATACAATAGGACGTAAGCCCGTAATGACTATTGGTATAATTGTATGTTTAATATGTGGTTTTTTGTACCCTGTGTTAACTACTATTTCGGGTTTTCTTTTTTTAAGACTATTACATGGTTTCTCTACTGGTTTCAGTCCGACAGCAATTTCTGCATACATAGCAGATATTGTTCCCAAAGAACGTTGGGGAGAAGCTTTCGGGATACAAGGTTTATGTTTTAGTACAGGTTTAGCTTTGGGCCCAGCTTTGGGGAGTTTTATAAAAATGTATTATTCTTTTGATGTACTATTCTATAGCTCTTCATTAATTGCTTTCATATCTGTCGCGTTAGTCATAAATGTAAAAGAAACCCTTAAAACTCACCAGCGCTTTAACCAATCTATTCTCAAGATTTCAAAAAATGACATCATTGCAGTAGAGGTTCTACCATCTGCAATTGTAACTTTTTTATGCTATATCGCTTTTGGAGTTATTTTAACCTTAATTCCAGATTGGAGTGATCATTTGGAGATTATTAATAAAGGAACGTTTTTTATTGTTTTTACTATTTCTTCTTTGTGTATTCGATTTATGACGAGGAAAGTATCAGATAATTATGGGCGAAAAATTATAATTATTATAAGTCTTATCATTTTATTTTTGGCACTCATCCTCATTGGCTTCCTGGATACGGCTAATGGATTGCTTATTGCAGCAGTTTTCTATGGATTAGCTATGGGAATACTATCTCCAACATTAAACGCCTGGACTGTAGATATGAGCGACCCTAATCATAGAGGGAAAGCAATGGCTACGATGTACATTGCACTAGAAGCTGGTATTGGTTTAGGGGCTTTCTTTTCTGGATGGTATTATCAAGATGTCATTTCTAAAATCCCACTCATTATGTATACGTGTGCATTAATGGTTTTTATAGCATTTATATATATGATGTATAAAGTTAAAGAAAAATGATAGTTTTCAAATAACCTTCTTAAAAAAGTATTAGAGTCATGTAATTAAATTGTTTAAAGCTAATTGGTAGTAATGAGTTAAGACAACACAATATTCATAACAAGAAAGCGTACATTTAGAATAACTACTTATAACAATTGTTTTTCTATAGCAATTTTAATAATACCAACACTATTTTTGGCACCAAGTTTACTCATCAAATTCATTCGATGAGTTTCAACTGTCTTTACACTAATAAATAATTTTTCAGAAATTTGTTGAGTAGTCAATTCTTCATAAATTGCAATAAGAACATCTTTTTCTCTTCTGGTTAAATTTGGTTTTAATCCATTACAATTTTTATTCTTTATGGATTGTTTTAATAGTTTACTATGGATATCTTTTTGTAAATATAATTCTCCAGAAAGAACTGTTTTTATCGCACTAATGAGCTCTAATTTATCAGTGTTTTTTAGTAAATAACCATGTACACCATTTTTAAGCATACGTTTCACAAAGGTAATATCTTCAAAATTTGTAAGTGCAATAATTTTTAATTCAGGGTAGCTTTTAAGAAGTTGTTTGCTTAAATCAATCCCATTAATATCTGGTAAATTAATATCTAACAATAGTACATCTGGTAGCTGTAATGCTAAGTTAGTTATTGTTATTTCGGCATTCTCATAGACTCCTGTTATTTCAATTTCTGGTGTCGTTTCAAGCATAGACACAATACCATTAAGTACCATAACGTGATCGTCTGTTATTGCAATTTTAGTTATCATCGAATTTGTCTGTATCTATTTCTATAGTATAAGATGTTCCTTGGTTATTTGATATTAAATCCATTGTTGCGTGTAAACACTCTATTCTGGATTTAACATTTTCTAAACCAATCCCGCTATTGGTTTTAACTTGATCTGTATCAAAGCCCTTACCATTATCTTCAACAGTGAGATGAATACTATTTCTTCTACAACTCATCTGTACATGTATTTCATTTGCTTGAGCATGGTTTAAGCTATTGGTTACTAATTCTTGTATTATTCTAAAGATATTTATTTCTACACTCTTAGGTATTTGAATAGGATCTCCGATATGCTGAAAGTTAATATTTTGCGGATGTATTTCATCCATATTTTGACAATATTCATAAGTTGCTTCTATAATATTGAGTTTTTCTAAAGAAGGAGGTATTAAATTATGTGAAATTGCCCGAACATGCATGCACGATTCATCAATCATAGAAACTACTTCTTTTATTACTTTATCATTTGTTTCTAATATTGAAGACAGTTTATATTTTATGGCAGACAGATCTCCATTTACACCATCGTGTAGTTCTTTTGCAATTCGTAAGCGTTCTTTTTCTTCGCCTTGAATTAAGGTTTCTAATGTTTTTATTTTAAATTCTCTTTTTAGAGTAAAAATTTCTTGATTTTTACGTTTCTGCCTTTGTTTAAATACCAACCATGAAAGAAAGGAAATTAATAATAAAAAAGTAGATATTCCGATTAGGTAATTAAATTGTGTTTTCTTTTTTTGAAGGCCTTTGGCACTTTGTTCTAATTCTAATTGTTGAGTTAATATTTCGTTATCCTTTTTTTTGGTTTTGTATTTGATTTCAAGCTCACTAATGCTTTTTAAATGATCAACCTGAAGAATACTATCTTTGTATTGAGTATGACTTTTAAAGTTAGCTAAAGCTTGTTGTGGACTATTTTGTAGTAAATAGGTGTCACTGAGAGCCAAATATACTTCGGAAATCAGGGATAAATCATTAATATTTTTTGCTAGTTCTAAAGCTATATTGAAATGAGATTGAGAGATATCTTTTTGTAATAATTTACCATAAGTGACTCCTAATTGCATATGAGTTTCAACTAACTCATCTTTATCCTCCAGTTCTTCTCTAATAACTAAAGCTTTTTTTAGTAATATAAGCGATTTATTAAGTTGATTCTGTTTTTCAGATACAACTCCTAGATTATTATAATTTCTAGCAATTTCTTTCTTATTTTCATTCTTCAAATTAACAATTAGTGATTCATTAAAGTAATCACTTGCCAGTTTAAATTTAGATAATTGCACATAATTCCCTCCTATATTATTTAAAATAGTACCTAAGGCAAATTTTATATTTTCGTTATTCGTAGATTTTGAAATAGCAACCGCTTCTATTTGATGATCAATACTTTTTTGATACTCATCAAGAATCATATATACATTTGCAAGATTTAGAAGCTTGATAAATTTCCCGTACTCATTCTTGTTTTTTTCGTCATATACAATTCCTTCAAGGTAGATTTCTATTGCTTTTATATAATCGCCTTGATTTTTACATAGCATCCCTAGAGAAGAATAAACCGCAGATTTATCTAATCCTTCTGAATCAAATATCTGAAAAGAGTTTTCAAAATAATATTTAGCCGAATCGTATCTATTCGTATATAAAAAAGCATTTCCTATATACAGATTAGCTTTTGCTTTAATTTTAGTGTATTTAATTTGTGTTGCAAGTTTTTCTGCTCTTTTTCCATAAATTAAAGAGGTGTCAATATTTTGATATAAATAGTAATAGGCCAAATCATTTAATACTTGTGCTTTGATAGTGTCTTCTTGTTTTTTATCTAATTCGAGTTTTAAACTGTCTATGATTGAAGATGTTTGTGCCAAAATAGATTTTGCCGCTATAAGAACGATTAAAATGCTGATTTTCGTTTTCAAATTGTTGTTGTTTTTTTAGAAGAATACTATAAATGTAATGGTTTTTATATGTTACTATATTTTATATAGGTTATATATGAATTCATGATAGGGTCTTGAAAGAAATAATAATGGTCTAAACCTGTTATTTATTATTCTTTATACTAATGGTATACTTTTCTTTTTTTGATAAGTAATAAAAGGCATTAGCAGAGAATCTTGCCGTTGCTATACTGCAATTAATTCTTTCACCCACAAAAAAATCCATTTGATTTTCTCCTCCATATATTCCAAAACTATTAATTTTATTTTTTGGATTGTAGTTTAAATTCAGAGGTAACTTATTATCTTGGTTTAGTCCAACAATTGAAATTGTATATTTTTTATGAATAAGAGGATTATAAAAAGTGTTATTATTTCCTGCCGAAACACAAATTACAACTTTATTTTTATAGGCATGTTTATATGCCGCTAGCATTTCGGATGAAATACGTTTTGTTCCCATAACTTCTAAAGAAATACTAATAACATGAGCTCCTTGATCCACAGCTTTAACAATAGATCTAGCTAACAAAATATAATTCTTGAAAACAGATTTGTGTTTGGGGTAAAAAGGGCAAATAATGACATCTGCTTCTGGATTTTCTTCGGTTATTATTTTTAACATTTTTTGTCCGTGATTTCTAAATTCGGGGACTCCAAAAAAATCGGAGTCCCATGAATCATTAGGATCTGTAGTAAATACTTTAATCTTTTCAGACCGTTTATATGGTAAACCATCAATTAATGCTACTCTAATACGTGCATTCATAGTGTTTTTAATTACCGCCACAACCGAAGATATC
This sequence comes from Aquimarina spinulae, assembly GCF_943373825.1. Classification (NCBI taxonomy): domain Bacteria; kingdom Pseudomonadati; phylum Bacteroidota; class Flavobacteriia; order Flavobacteriales; family Flavobacteriaceae; genus Aquimarina; species Aquimarina spinulae. The sequence continues at coordinate 299,438 of NZ_CALSBP010000003.1, forward strand.
AAATTCCATTATTTGTCCAAATGCACCTCCAGTTACTGACCCATTATTTTCGAGTTTAGCTTTTGGGGTACAACCTTGCTGAATGCTATAAAGCAGGACGGCACCAAAAACGCTTAAACCTGTTATAGCAACGATTGAGATACATATTGCAACCGTCATACCTATCATTACTTCATTAATAGTTATATTTCTAGAAATTAGAGAATCATTGATTGGGTTGATTACATTAAAAAGCTTTTGAGCATCAGGTCCTTCAACTCTTAAAGTAAAAGGTTTTTTTTGATTGATATAGCCTATAGATAGTTGATACCAATCCCTTTCTCCAAAAATCACTATAGGTTTTTTTGATACACTACTATTATCATCAGTAAATACTTTTAGTTTATAACTACATTTACTAAAAGGACTATAGGTCCACATAACTTTTATCTCCTGGTTACCTGTTGCATTGACCTTAGGTGTACTCAATACGTTAAATGTTGCAATACCAATATGCGATGATGACATTGTGATCGTTAAACGTGAGTATTTTTGCCCTACAGGTATTTTTATTTTTATTGTAT